>NZ_JBHYJB010000034.1:0-93969 GCF_042740175.1 Streptomyces sp. NPDC059009
GCCCAAGAGCGCGCCGCCCCCACCACACGCAGACCGTCGGTCAGCCGCCGAACGCCGCGAACGCCTTCGTGAAGTCGTTCGCACCCTGCTCGATCGAGCTGCACGTCGGCTGGGCCGCGTCGGCGCCGCCGCCCGCGCACGCCTTGTCGCGGTTGGCCGACCACATGTGGAGCCCGCCGAGCTTCTTCTCCTCGGCGAAGGCCACCAGCTCCTTCGCGTCGGCGAGGGTGAACTTCTCCACCGCGACGTCGTTCACGCCGATCATCGGCGTCACGGCGACCGCCTGCCACGCCGCCGCGTCCGACAGGCCGAGCGCGCCCTTGACCTGCTGCTGCGTGGCGGTGGCCGCCTGGGTGGCGTACTTGCCCATGTCGCCGGAGTACGAGGGGCCGTAGTCCATCGCCATGATGTTGACCTCGTCGACCTGCACGCCCTTGGCCTTGGCCGACTTGAGCAGGCCGACGCCGTCCTGGGTGAGGCCCTCGGGCATCGTCGGCAGCGTGAAGGAGACGTCGAGGTCCTTGTGCTTCTTCTGGAGCTGCGCGATCGCCTCGGCCCGGCGGTCGTTCGCCGCGGTGTCGGGGAGCGCGCCGCCCTCGATGTCGAAGTCGACCTTGGTCAGCTTGAACTGGTCGATGACCTTGCCGTAGGCGTCGGCGAGCTGGTCGGCGGACTTGCACGCCACCCCGAGCTCGCTGCCGTTGGCGCCGCCGAAGGAGACCCGCACGTCGCCGCCCGCGGCCCGGATGTCGCCTATCTTCGCGGCCACCGGGTCCTTGCCGAGCTCCGTGACGCCGCCCCACTTCGGGGTGCAGCCGTCGCCGCCGGTGACGAAGGCCAGGTTGAACTCCTTCACCCCGAGCTTCTTGGCGGTGCCCACGACGTCGTACGAGGGGGAGAGCGAGGTGTCCACGTAGGGGGCGAAGCCCGCGGCCTTCTTGGCGCCGGTGGCGTCGGACGAGGCGGTTCCGTTCGCCATCGCGCCGGACACGAAGAGGAAGCCGCCGCCGACCACCGCGGTGGCGGCGGTGCCGGCCAGGGCGATCTTCAGCGGGCGGTGCTTGCTGCGTCGGTGGGTGCTGCGGGAGATGCTCACGTTCGCGTCCTTGGGTTGGGGGGACTTGAGGACGACAGGAACGCTAGCGATCAAGAAACGGACAAAAAGCCTGATCAGGGTGGCGGGCCGGATGCTTAAGGCTGCCTTCAGGCCGCGATCGGAGCGCATTAACCGCCGCCGGGACCGAAGGCGTCCGGAACGGATGCGTAGGCGGCCCGAACACGGGTACTGGTGCAACGGGCCCCGCCGCGTTCCCCCGTCGCGGCGGGGCCCTTCATGTCGGGGTCAACTCAGTCGGGGCGTTCAGCAGCTCAGGTTGCCGCCGGGGTCCACGCCGAGGATCTGTGTGAAGCGCTTGTAGTTGTCGATGCGGCTCTGCACCTGGCCGGGGTTGCCGCCGTTGCACTCCAGGCTGCCGTTGATGGCGCGGATGGTCTCGCCGAATCCGGCGCCGTTGACCATGGCGTCGTGCGGGGTCATGGTTCCGGGCCCGGACTGGGTGTTCCAGTACCAGAGCCCGGTCTTCCAGGCGACGGCCGCGTCGTTCTGCACCAGGTCGGGGTTGTTGAGCAGATCGATGCCCAACGCGTCCCCCGCCGCCTTGTAGTTGAAGTTCCAGCTGAGCTGGATCGGCCCGCGCCCGTAGTACTTGTCGCGGCCCGCCGGGCAGCCGTAGGGCTGGGTGTCGTCGCAGTAGTGCGGATAGTTCGACGTGTTCTGCTCGACGATGTAGACCAACCCGCCCGTCTCGTGGCTCACGTTGGCGAGGAAGGCGGCGGCCTCCTGCTTGCGCACGGTGTCGCTGCCCGTCTGCGCGAAACCGGGGTACGCGCTGAGCGCCGCCGTCAGGCCGCTGTACGTGTAGAAGGGATTCCGGTTCGGGAACATCTGGTTGAACTGGGCCTCGCTGACGACGAAGTCCGCCGCCACGGAGTCGCTCCGGGATGAGGTGGCCGCGGCCGGGGTGGTGGGGTCGGCCGACGCGGGCGAGACGAACGTCAGCAGCGCGGCTGCGGAGACGGTGGCGGTGGCCAATCCGAGTATGCGAGAACGCATGGCTCACTCCTGGGGGGAGGCCGGAGACCGGCGGCGTGATGGTGGGGGAATGCGTGCGGATGGCGGGGAGTGGCCCTGTGCACGGGGCCGCTGACCGCCGAAGCGCTCACTCGTGGAGCGCCCACTCGTGGTGCGGCGGAAGCGCGCAGGGGGGTGCGCGCGGACGGAGGGGTGTCCGTCGGTTCCGCTTCGTTGGACTAGACCATACTGGCGGTGGTGTTCACGTCAAGAGGGCTGTGTGGGGCGGCTGTTGGCGGCTGACGGCCGAAGGTGCAGACCTTCGCGGCACCGTACGGACCGTCGCCGCAGGTGACGCGGACTTTCCCGGCGCGGTGCCCGGGGTGTGGGGTGCCGACGTGCGGCGTGTGGCGTGCGGCGCGGACGTTCGGCGTGCGGCGTGGGGGGGGCGGACATCGGCGTCAGCGCGGCCGCGTACGGTCTCGGCGCGGGCATCTTCTTCGTCGGCTACGCGCTCTTGGAAGTGCCGGCGCCAGTACGGCAGGGCAGTCCGCTCCACGGTGCTCGCCCTCCGCCGCAACCACGGCCTCCGGGTGATCAACCCGTACGAATCCACCAAGAGCATCTGAACCGCCTCGTCCGGGGAGATCCGCTAGCCATGGGTACGACTGACGCGCACGGCCGGCGCGCACAGCGCTTGAGTCTCCCGCCGGGGGAAACGCGAGAGTGAGGGGCATGAACGGCGAGACGCTCTACTCGATCGGCGAGCTGGCCCGGCGGACGGGGCTCACGGTGAAGACCATCCGCTTCTACGCCGACACCGGCATCGTGCCGCCGACCGACCGCACCCCGGCCGGCTACCGCCGCTACGACTCCGACGCCGCCGCCCGCATCGACCTCGTACGCACCCTGCGCGAGCTGGGAATCGACCTGGACACGATCCGCCGGGTCATGGCGCGCGAGGTCTCGCTGGCACAGGTCGTCGCGACACAGGCCGACGCCCTGGACGTCCAGATCCGGGTGCTGCGGCAGCGTCGCGCCGTGCTCGCGGCGGTGTCCAGGCGCGGCTCGACCCCTCAGGAGATGGATCTCATGCACAAGCTGGGACTGTCCGAGGCCGAACGGCAGAACCTGACGGCCGAGTTCCTCGGCGCTGTCTTCGACGGCCTGCACGACCACCCCGCGCTCGCGGCGGTCATCCGCACGCTGACCCCCGAGCTGCCCGACGACCCCGCACCCGAACAGATCGAGGCGTGGGTGGAGTTGGCGGTGCTGTGCCAGGACGACGACTTCCGCGCCGCCCTGCACGGCATGGCCCGGGAAGTGGCGGCGGAACGGGACCGGTACCGGGCAGCGGGTGGCGCCGTGGCCGTGCCCCGGATCCTCGCCGAGGTCGTCCGCACCCATGCGACACCGGCCGTCGAGGCCGGAATCGAACCGGACTCACCGCGCGCGGAGCCCATCGTCACAGCGCTCGCGACCGACACCGCGCACACGCCGGGCTGCCCGCCCCCTCCCGACCTCCGTGACCACTACCTGACTCTCGCCGCCCGGCTGGATCGCATGAACGCCCCACGCAGCGACCAGTACCTGTCCCTGCTGGCCGTCATCAACGGCTGGGAGGCGCCGCAGAGCCCGGCAGCCGCGCTCGCCTGGTCGGCCGCGGCGCTGCGTGCGAGGGCGTAGCCTCACTGCGCCGACGGCGCATCGGCGGCGTCCCCGGGCGCCCCTCATTTCCGCTGGTCGGGAGCCGAACTCACCCGGATGAGTGGCCATGGCGAGCACGCCGAGGGGCATGCCTGTGCCCATGAACCGAACTCTCACGCACGGTCTCCTGGCCACCGGCGCCCTCGCCGTGCTGCTGTTCGCCCCCGGGCCGGCGAGCGCCTCCCCGCCGGGTTACGAGCGCTGCCCCGAGGGGCACTTCTGCCTCTTCAGCGAGTACGACGGCAACGGCGACATCGCCACGTTCCGCTTCGGCAGCCCCCACCTCGCCGCCCAGGGCTTCGACGACCGCGCCATGTCGTACGCCAACCACACCGACAGCCTGTGGTGCACCTACGGCGACTACAACTACAGCAAGGAGCAACTGCACGCCGCACAGGAACCCCGTACCGCCGACAGCCTCGGCGAACTGCACAGCTTCGTCAGCTCGGTACGCAAAGGCCCCTGCTAGGAAGTGAGTTGGGGGGGCACTGGGTGGGTCACGGCGTGTCGGTGACGGTGCGCAGGCCCTCGGTCACCTCTGCTGGACGCCATGGCGGCCGCGGACGACCTCTCCTTCTCCTCCTGCGCCCAGGTCCATCTGGACTCCTGGTCCGACGGGCGCGTGGTGTGCTGGTCGGCGACGCCGGGTACTGCGCCGCGCCGACCGCGGGCATGGGTACCTCCCAGGCGCTGATCGGAGCCCGCTCCCTCGCCCGCCACCTGGCCGCCTCCGACGGCGATCACGCCGCGGCATCCACCGCCTACGAGACCGAGCTGCGGCCCTACGTCGCGGCCAACCAGCAGACCGGAAGGGAAGGGGCGGCGGCCTTCGGCGCCGCCACCTGCCGGGAGGCGGCGCCACGCGGCGGTTCAGCGCCGAGGCGCCCTCACTTCTTGAGGGCCTCGGCGAACTGGGGCACGACCTTGTCCAGGGCGTAGTTCACCGACAGCACGGAGTCGGTGGCGAAGGCGTTGGCGGACGGGGACTTGGGCGCGAAGACCACGTCGTGTCCGGCCTGCGCGGCGGGGATCTTCTTGAACAGCGGGTCGCCCGTGATGTCGGCGGCGGACATCCCGATGGGCTCGACGACCATGAGGTCGGCGTTCATCTCGCCCACGTTCTCGCGGGACACGTTGACGAAGAAGCTCTTGCCGCCCTGCTTCTCCACCCAGGGGTTGTTCTTGAAGCCGAGCCGCTCCAGGAAGTCCACCCGGCCGCTGCCCCGCACGTAGGCCCCGTAGCCCGTCGAGGTCCGCGAGCCCGACGTCACCGACTTGCCCTTGAACTCGGGGTGCTTCTCGGCCACGTCCGCGAACTTGGCCCGGGTCTTCTCGATGAGCTCCTGGCCCTTGCCGCGCAGCCCCAGGGCGTCCGCCACCATCGCGGTCTGGTCCTGCCAGTCGGTCAGGTACTGGTCCCCGCCCTTGGGCACACCGACGGTCGGGGCGATCTTGCTCAGGGTGTCGTAGCGCTTCTGGTCGCCGCTCGACTTCGTGTCGAGGATGAGGTCCGGCTGCAGCGCCGCGATCTTCTCGTACTCGGGCTCCAGCGTGCCGATCTTCTTCGGGCTCTTGTCGTACAGCCCCTTGGCCCACGGGCCCACGCCGTCGCCGCCGAAGTCCAGCCAGTCACTGGCCCCCACGGGCTGCACACCCAGCGCCAGCGCCGTCTCCGCGTCGCCCCAGCCCAGCGCGACCACGCGCTGGGGCTGCTTCTTGACGGTGACGTCACCGAACTTGGTGGAGACCTTCGCGGGGAAACTCCCCTTGGCCACCGCCCCGGCCGGAGCGTCACCGGCACTGTCGCTCCCTCCGGACGAGCAGCCCGCGGCCACCAGCATCACGGCCGCGGCGGCAGCGCCTGTGGTGATACGGCGGCGGGCAGGGGTCGCGAGGAAACGGGGGGACGACGAGGAACGCGTAATCATGAGGTGAGGCTAACCTGATGAATTGTTGCGCTATGTGGCCGTTGGTTCCGGCCTCGGGGGACCATAGGCCCTTCGTGTACGAGGGGCACCCCGGCCGCCCATGGCCGGGGTGCCCGGTCCGGAGCGGGGAGGGCGGTCGGCAACCCCCACGGTTGCCGACGCTCCCCGCCCGGACGGTCGTGGCGGTGGCCGCCGTCAGCCGGCGGTGACCTTCTCGGCCTCCGCCGCCTCGTCGTCGTCCTCCGGCTCGCGGCCCGGCGTGGGCAGGTCGAACTTGACGATGACGAAGCGGAAGACCACGTAGTAGACGGCGGCGAAGCACAGGCCGATGGGAATGATCAGCCATGGCTTGGTGGCGAGCTTCCAGTTCAGCAAGTAGTCGATCAGGCCCGCGGAGAAGCCGAATCCGTCGTGCACGCCCAGGCCCCAGGTGACGGCCATGGACAGGCCCGTGAGCACCGCGTGCACCGCGTACAGGGCGGGGGCCAGGAACATGAAGGTGAACTCGATGGGTTCCGTGACGCCCGTGATGAACGAGGTCAGGGCGAGCGAGATCATCATGCCGAGGACGGCCTTGCGGCGGTGCGGCTTGGCGCAGTGCGCGATGGCGAGCGCGGCGGCGGGCAGGCCGAACATCATGATGGGGAAGAACCCGGACATGAACTGACCGGCCGTCGGGTCGCCCGCGAAGAAGCGGGGGATCTCTCCGTGCACGACCGACCCGTCGAGCTTGCTGAACGAGCCGACCTGCTGCTGGAAGAACGTGTTGAGGAACTGGTGCATGCCGACGGGGATCAGGCCGCGGTTGAACACGCCGTAGACACCGGAGCCCACTGAGCCCAGGCCGATCAGCCACTCGCTGAACGAGCCGAGCGCCTTGCCGACCGGCCCCCAGGCGAGCCCGAAGAAGACACCGAAGGCGGTGCCTATGAAGGCCATCAGGATCGGGACGAGGCGGCGGCCGTTGAAGAAGCCGAGCCAGTCCACCAGCTTGGTCCGGTGGAAGCGCTGCCACACGATCGCGCTGACCAGACCGATGACGATGCCGCCGAGCACGCCCGGGTCCTGCGGTGTGCCCTTGGGCAGCGCCTCGGTGATCGAGCCGTCGACGGGGAACGCGGTCAGCACGTTCTTGTAGACCAGGAATCCGACCAGGGCGGCCAGCGCGGTGGAGCCGTCGGCCTTCTTCGCGTAACCGATCGCCACGCCCACGCAGAACAGCAGCGGCAGGTTCGCGAAGACGCCGTTGCCCGCGGTCGCGAAGACCTCGGCGACCTTGCCCCAGTGCAGGCCGTCCTTGCCGAAGACGTCGTCCTGGCCGAGGCGCAGCAGGATCGCCGCGGCGGGCAGGACGGCGACCGGCAGCTGCAGGCTGCGGCCGATCTTCTGCATGCCCTGCATCAGGCCCGAGCCCCGCTTCTTCGCGGGCGCGGCCGTAGCCGTACTCATGTCGTTCTCCGTGGGGGTGTGGTGTCGCCGGGGGCGCGCGCTGGACAGCGGGGTCCCGCGCGGGCCACAAATGCGGCATAAGCCCTGTGCCGCTTATGTCAGGTATACCAGAGCTGAACCAGATGAATTCCGGCCATTGGTCCTGGTTCACGGGTCGTAGGCCCCCGGGGGGTCCGGCAACGGCTCCGCCCCCGGCCCTGTGAGGGGGGCCGGGGGCGGAGGCGGTGGTGTCGGGCGGTGGCGGGCGGGTCACTCCGGGCGGCGGGCGAGCAGGTGGCCGACCAGGCCGTCGACGTAATCCGGGGTCAGCGGAACGACGCCGAACAGCACCCGGATGTAGATCGGCGCCAGGACGGCATCCAGGACGTCCAGGACGTCGGGGGCCGCCTCGCCCCGGGCGCGGGCCCGGTCGAGCATGGCCTGGAGCTGTTCGGAGCGGGCGGCGAGGTAGTGGTCGCGCGCCGCCTCGCCGTCGGGGCCGGCGGCCAGCGCCGTGACGACGGTGCGCAGCAGGGCCAGGCCGTCCGGTCCGGAGACGTCCTCGGCGGCCTTGGCCGCGAGGGCGCTCAGGTCCCCGGAAAGGCTGCCGGTGTCGGGCATGGGGGAGTCCTCGGTGAGGCGGCTGACGACCACGTCCATCAGCAGCGCCTCCAGGGTTCCCCAGCGGCGGTAGATGCTGCTGTCGGCCACACCCGCGCGCGCCGCGACCTCGCCCACCGCGAAGGTGCCGTAACCGCGTTCCGCGATCAGGTCGGTGACGGCCTGGTGGACGGCGCTGCGGACCCGTGCGCTGCGGCCCCCCGGGCGGCGCTCGACGGGCTTGGCGGCCTTGGCGGGCTTGGCGGATTTGGCGGCGCCGGCGGGAGGTGGCGTCGGCTGGGCGGCCGACGAGGGGGTTGACGAGGGGGTCTCATTCACGCACCCACATTAACGCAGTGACCGCTTGCGTTTGTGGTGCCCTCGACCTAAGGTCGCACTAAAGCAGTCTTCAACTGCGTTAGGAGTTCCGTGATGAAGCCGATCTTCTTCCCCGACCACCCCTCCTTCTGGTACGAGACCCTGCGGACGCTCGGTCACATCCCTTACGGCGGAGCCGACTTCGGCGAGGTCGCCATGACCGCCCAGCGCATCACCGTCGGCGACTACGACAGCTGGCACGACCAGTGGCTGGCCACGGCCGACCGGATCTCCGGCGAGGCCGAGGCGGCGCTGGACGGAGGTCACCGCGTCAGCGCCCGCGACGGGTTCCTGCGCGCCTCGAACTACTACCGCTCCGCGGAGTTCTTCCTGCACGGCAACGCCGCCGACCCGCGCATCCGCCACGCCTACGACGCCTCCGTGCGCTGCTTCCGGCAGGCCGCCGCGCTGTTCACCCCCGCCGTCGAACCGGTCGAGATCCCCTACGAGGACACGACGCTGCCCGGCTACCTCTACCGCCCCGACGACTCCGGCGCGCCCCGCCCGACCGTGGTGATGTTCAACGGCTTCGACGGCACCGCGGAGGAGATGCACTTCTTCGGCGCGGCCGCGGCCGTCGAGCGCGGATACACCGTCCTGGTCTTCGACGGCCCCGGGCAGCCGGGCACCCGCCACCGCCAAGGGCTGACGTTCCGGCCGGACTGGGAGAACGTCGTCACGCCGGTGCTCGACCACGCCGTCACGCTCCCGGGGGTCGACCCGGAGCGGATCGCCCTGCTCGGCCTGAGCATGGGCGGCGTCCTGGCGCCCCGCGCGGCCGCCTTCGACCGCCGGGTGGTCGCCGTCGTCGCGCTCGACGGCGTCTACGACCTCGGCGACATCAGCACCGCCTCGCTCGGGTCGCCCCGCGACGAGGCCGAGCGCCGGCTGCGGGCCGCTCACGACCCTGAGCTGGACGCGGAGCTGGCGGCCGGGATGGCCGTCGCACCCACCCTCAAGTGGGCGGTCGAGCACGGCATGTTCGCGATGGGCGTCGACACCCCGCGTGCGTTCTGCGCCGCCTACCTCGACTACCACCTGCGCGACGGCATCGCCGAGCGGATCGCCTGCCCGGTCCTGGTCTGCTCAGGAGAGGACGACGGCTTCTTCAAGGGGCAGCCGGAGAAGCTGTACGACCACCTGACGTGCGAGAAGACCCTCATGACGTTCACCGAGGGCGAGGGTGCCGACGCGCACTGCCAGTCCGGGGCGCAGCGGCTGGCGTGCGCGCGGATCTTCGACTGGCTGGACCGGGTGCTGGTCCGTCGCCCCGTGCTCGCAGGCGCCATCAGCCGGGCGCTGACGATGACCGGCGCCGTGGTGCACGCGATCCCCGACGACGGGTGGTCGGCCCCCACTCCCTGCGACGAGTGGGATGCGCACACGACGCTCAACCACCTCGTCGGCGGCATGCGGATCCACGCCGCTGAGCTGACCGGCACGGATCCCGGCGGCAAGCACCACGACGACTGGCTCGGCACCGACCCGCAGGGTGCCTACGCGGCCGCTGCCGACGCCGACCGTGCGGCCTGGCAGCACGCGGCCCCCACCGACGCCGCCCTGGACGAGGTGACGGTGCGCCTCTCCTTCGGCCCGGTCCCGGGGCCGCGGGCGGCGCTGATCCACCTGACCGAAGTGCTCGTCCACGGCGTGGACCTGGCCCTTGCCGCAGGACGGGAGGACCTCGTCGACCAGCACCTGTGCGAGCTCCTGCTCACGCACATGTCGACGGTCGACATGGACGCCTACCGAGGCCCCGGCCTGTTCGGTCCGCGGCTCCCGGCCCCGGCCGACGCACCGGCTCATGTGCGGCTCCTGGCGTTCCTCGGCCGCCCGGATCAGCGCGCCAAGTCGTCCAACGCCGTCTGAGCCCGCACGCGGTACTCCTCGACGCGCGCCATCTTGATGTGCTCGTAGCCGCGGATCGTCCGGGGCAGCTCCGCGATCCGCACCACCGCCTCGGCGTTGTCCGGGGTGAGGTGGTCCAGGGCCTGGCGCATCAGCTGCTGGTACTCCGTCACCAGGGCGCGCTCCGTGCGGCGTACGGCGGAGTGGGCGAAGGGGTCCAGCGGGGTGCCGCGCAGGCGGCGCGCGGCCCGAAGGGCGCGGAAGGCGGGGCCGATGGTGCGCTGCAGGCGCAGCTTCCGGTTCATGCCGAGCGCCCGCAGGACCGGCGGGTGCAGCAGGACCGACACGGTGGCGTCCGCGCCGAACTCCGCGCGGATCCGGGCCTGTTCGGCCGGGTCCAGGTGCAGGCGGGCCACCTCGTACTCGTCCTTGTACGCCATCAGCTGGTGCAGGGACGTGGCGAAGGCACGGGTGATGCGCCGTCCGTCCGCCTCTCCCGCACGCTCGGCGGCGATCGCGGCGACCGCCTGCACCGCCCGCCGATAGCGCTCGGCGTAGTCGCTGCTCTGGTATTCGGTCAGGTCGGCGACGCGGAGATCGACCGCTTCCTCCAGCGTCGCGCTGGGAGTGCTGGGAGCGCTGGGGGTGTTGGGGGTGTGGGAGCCGCTGGGGGCGGTCTGCCGCGGCGGGGCCAGAGCCCTTCGTACCGCCTCGGCGTCGTGCGCCGCGGCCCGCCCCCAGCGGAAGGCGGCCAGGTTCTTCGCCACGGCCGCGCCGTTGAGTTCGACGGCGCTTTCCACTGCCGCCGCGCTGACCGGCAGACAGCCGTGCTGGTAGGCGGCCCCGAGCAGCAGCATGTTGGCCGGCATGTGGTCGCCGAAGAGCTGCTCGGCCAGCCCCTGGGCGTCCAGGGGGAGCAGCGTCGTGTCGCGGGTCGCAGAGGCGATCTTCGCCAGGGCGTCCTCGGAGCCGCCGGGCACCGCGACCTGGCGGGTGATCATCGCGGCGGTGGGCACGACGGCGGTGTTGACGACCGCGACCGTCCGCCCGGGAGCGCAGGCGGCCAGCGTGGAGTCGGCGGCGGCGCCAAGCACATCGAAGCCGATGAGCGCGTCGACGCCGGCCGCGGAGGCGCGCACCGCTCCGCTGACGGGGTCCTTGCCGATACGGACGTCGCTGACGACGGGTCCGCCCTTCTGGGCGAGACCGGTCTGGTCCAGGCCCGCGGCGTGCAGCCCGTCCAGGTGGGCGGCCATCTGCAGGATCTGCGAGACGGTGACGACACCGGTGCCGCCGATGCCGGGCATGCGCAGCACGACTTCGCGGCCGGTGAAGCGGGCTTCCGGTTCGGGCAGGGGGCCCGGCGGTTCGGGCAGGCGGACGGGGACGGCGGCGGGGACGGTGGCGGGGGAGGAAGCGGGGGAGGAGCCCGGTTCGACCAGGAGGAAGGAGGGGCAGTCGCCCTTGAGGCAGCTGAGATCGGAGTTGCAGGACGGCTGGTGGATGCGGGTCTTGCTGCCGAACTCGGTCTCGACGGGCTGCACCGACAGGCACGTGGACTGCACCGCGCAGTCACCGCAGCCCTCGCAGACCCGCTCGTTGACGACGACCTTCGCGGCAGGAGCGGGCAGCAGGCCGCGCTTGCGCATCCGCCGCTCCTCGGCCGCACAGCGGTCGTCGTGGATCAGCACGGTGACCCCCTCGACCGCGGCCAACTCGCGCTCCACGTCGGCGAGATCGTCGCGGTGGCGCACGCTGGCCCGCACATCCAGGCGGATGCGCCGGTAGGAGCGCGGCTCGGCCGTGGTGACGACGATGCGGCGCACACCTTCGAGCGCCAGCAGCCGGGTCAGCGCGGCGACGTCCAGGCCGCCCTCCACACGCTGTCCGCCGGTCATGGCGACGGCCTCGTTGTAGAGGAGCTTGTACGTCATGGTCACCCCGGCCGCGACGGCGGCACGGACGGCGAGCGAGCCGGAGTGGTGGAAGGTGCCGTCGCCGAGGTTCTGCACGAAGTGCCGGTCGTCGGTGAAGGGAGCCAGGCCGAACCACTGCGCGCCCTCGCCGCCCATCTGCGTGATGCCGATCTGGTTGCCGCGCAGGTCGCTGTCGTCGAGGGCGACCATCGCGTGACACCCGATGCCCACGCCGACGAGGGTGTCCGGGGCGGTCCGGGTGGAGAGGTTGTGCGGGCAGCCCGAGCAGAAGAACGGAGTACGGGCGGCCACGAGTGGCAGCAGCCGCGGCCCCGACGGCCGCGGCTTCCCTGCGAGGGCCGACGCCTGGGCGGGCAGCCGCTCGGCGCCGACGAGCCCGGTCAGCGCCCGTGCGACGTCCTCGGCCTTGAGGGCGCCGCGCACCGGCAGCAGCGGGCGGCCCGACTCGTCCCGGCGGCCCAGCAGGACCGGTGCGTCGGAACGCCGGTACAGGGCCTGCTTCAGGTGGCCTTCGAGGAAGTCGCCCTTGTCCTCCACCACAAGCACCCGGTCCAGGCCCTCGGTCAGCTCGGCCAGGTGCGCGCCGTCCAGAGGGAAGGGCATGCCCAGCGCGATGAGCCGGATACCGAGCCGCTCCAACTCCTCCTCGTGGATACCCAGGTCGCTCAATGCCCGGCGCACCACCGCGAAGGACGTGCCCGAGGCCACCACCCCGAGCCGCGCCTGCCGGGCCGAGGCGACCACGCGGTTGAGGCCGTGCTGCCGTGCGTAGCCGCGGGCGATGTCCAGGCGGCGGGTCACCAGGTCCTGCTCGGCGTCCAGCGCGCTCGGCCCGACCAGCACCGGCGCCGCCCCCTCCGCCCGGCGCTCCGGTGCGGGAATGTCCTCGCCGACGCCGGTGAGATCCACGGTGGCCGAGGAGTCCGCGACATCGGAGACGACCTTCAGCGCCGTCCACAGCCCCGCGGCCCGGGACAGCGCGACCGCGTGCAGCCCGTACTCGATGAGCTCGCGCACCGAACCCGGCGCGAACAGCGGCAGGCACAGGCTCTGGCACATCACCTCGCATGAGCTGGGCACCGTGGACGACTTGCAGTCCGGGTCGTCCCCGATCCAGGCCACCGCCCCGCCCAGCGGCGCCGTGCCGGCCATCGTCGCGTGCCGGATCGCATCGGCCGCCCGGTCCAGACCCGGATTCTTGCCGTACCAGAACCCGGTGACCCCCTCGTGGCGGCGGCCCGGCAACCGGCCCAGCAACTGCGTGCCACCGACCGCGGTCGCCGCCAACTCCTCGTTCAGCCCGGCCTTGAACACCACACCGGCCTCGTCCAGGAACCCGGCGGCACGCCCCATCTCCAGATCCACACCGCCCAGCGGCGAACCCTGATACCCGGAGACGAAGACCCGGGTGTCCAGCCCCCGTGCCCGGTCCAGACGCCCCTGCTCCAGAGCCAGCCGCACCAGCGCCTGCACCCCCGACATCAGGGCAGGCCCCTTGGCGGCCGTGTACTTGTCGTCGAGCGACGGGATGCGGATGGGGGCACTCACGAGGTCCTCCACACGGCGGGAGTTCGGACAGTGGCGAGGGACACAGCACACAACCGGCCACTCCGCCACGCAAGACCTGTCTGACTGATTGCCTCCAAGACGCAAAGAACTCAAGTCGAAGGCTCAACTCGCGTGATTTCATTGCGTAGTTGTGTCACAGATGTGTCAAGGCGAAGGAGCGGCCATGGCGAGTGCCGAACTGGACGAGATCGACCACCAACTGCTGCGCCTGCTCCAGGCGGACGGCCGGCGCACGTTCTCGGACATGGCCCCCGAAGTCGGGCTCTCCGTCGCCGCGGTCAAGCGCCGCGTCGACCGCATGCGGGAGTCCGGTGTCATCACCGGCTTCACGGTCCAGGTCGACCACGCCAAACTCGGCTGGGGTGTCGAGGCGTTCACCGAACTGCGCTACGCGGGCACCACCAGCATCCAGGACATCCTCCACAGCACCACCGGCACCCCCGAGGTGCAGGCCGTGTTCACCATCGCCGGCGACCTCGACGCCCTGGTCCGCGTACGGGTGCGCGACATCGAGCATCTGCAGGTGGTCATCGACCGCCTCCGCGGATCGGGCAAGGTCATCGGCACCCGCACGCTGATGGTGCTCGGCTCGTGGACGCGGGAGGACTGAGCCCCCGCCGCGGAGGGCCGGAACATGCCATAGCCACCCATTCAGCCATGTACTCCTGCGATACGGACACGGCTGGGGAACGATCGGAGACGCAGCGACCACAGGGAACCCCAGCAACCCCCGCAGGAATCGACCGAGGGAGCACGAGCATGGCGAAGGCGTATCTGGTGGGAAGCGGCATCGCGTCCCTGTCGGCGGCGGCGTTCCTGATCCGCGAGGGCAAGTTCGCCGGGTCGGACATCGTGGTCCTGGAGGAGCAGGACCGCGAGGGCGGCAGCCTGGACGCGGCGGGCTCACCGGAGACGGGCTACACCATGCGCGGCGGCCGCATGTTCGAGATCCACTTCGAGTGCACGTATGACTTGCTGGGCTCCATCCCCTCTCTGGACGACCCGTCCAAGTCGGTCACCGAGGACACCTTCGCCTTCCACGAGGACTTCGCCTGGGACGACCACGCCCGCCTCGTCGACGCGAACGGCCATGTCGTCGACGCCCACTCGATGGGCTTCTCCGAGCGGGACCGCCTGGAGCTGGTCAAGTGCGTGGGCACCCCGGAGCGGATGCTGGACGGCAAACGCATCGTGGACTGCTTCAGCCAGGAGTTCTTCCACACCAACTTCTGGTGGATGTGGTGCACCACCTTCGCCTTCGAGCCGTGGCACAGCGCGATCGAGTTCCGCCGCTACCTCAACCGGTTCATCCACCTGTTCAAGACCTTCGACTCCATGTCGGGCATCTACCGGACCCGCTTCAACCAGTACGACTCGATCGTGCGGCCCCTGATGAAGTGGCTCACCGACCAGGGCGTCACCGTCCAACTCGGCACCCAGGTAACGGACTTGGGCATCACCGAATCCGGGGACTCCTTCCGCGTGGAGAGCCTGACGTGGACGCGCGACGGCGCGAGCGAGGAGGTCCCCGTCGGCGAGGGCGACCTCGTCCTCGTCACCAACGGCTCCATGACCGCCGACTCCACGCTCGGCGCCACCGACGCCGCGGCCCCGCCGGCCACCTCCGACTCCAGCGGCGCCTGGAAGCTGTGGGAGACCCTGGCCGCCAAGCGGGACGGCTTCGGCAACCCCCGCGTCTTCGACTCCTCGACCGACGACTCCACCTGGGAGTCGTTCACCGTCACCACGAAGGACCCCACCTTCTTCGAGCTGATGGAGAAGTTCTCCGGCAGCGAGGCGGGCAAGGGCGGCCTGATCACCTTCAAGGACTCCGGCTGGCTGCTGACCATCGTCCTCAACCACCAGCCCCACTTCCGCGACCAGCCCGAGGACACCTACGTGTGGTGGGGCTACGCCCTGTTCCCCGACAAGGCCGGCGACTTCGTGAAGAAGCCGATGCGCGAGTGCACAGGCCGGGAGATCCTCGACGAGGTCCTGCACCACCTGCGGTTCGAGGAGAGCCGCGAGATCCTCAACTCCTCGACCGTGATCCCGGCCCTGATGCCGTACATCACCAGCCAGTTCCTCGTGCGCAGCCACGGCGACCGGCCCCAGGTCGTCCCCGAGGGCTCCGCCAACCTCGCCTTCATCGGCCAGTACGCCGAAGTCCCCGACGACGTCGTCTTCACCGTCGAGTACTCGGTGCGCACCGCCTGGACCGCCGTCGCCCGGCTCCTGCACCTCGACAAGCAGCCCCCGCCCGTCTACAAGGGCGGCCACGACCCGAAGGTGCTCGTCGAGGCGCTGGCCACCATGCACCGGCGCTGAGGTCACACGGTCACGCGGCATAAATCCGCTGGTGCGGCGCCGGGGCCACCGCTTAGCCTCGCAGTCGAACGACGCGTAGCTCAGCAGCAGAGCACCGGGCTCGGGACCCGGAGGGCGCAGGGGCAGAACCTGCCGCGTCGGCCATGGATGAGAACGCTGAGCAGCAGCCCCCCGTCGCCTCCTCCGGCTACGCGCTGGACCAACTGAGCAGGGCCTTCGTGACCGCCCTGACGCACGAGGACGCGAGCACCCGCCACCGCGCCGAGGACCGCACGAAGCGCTGGCGCGCGGTGCTCGCCGGCATGGCCGAGGGGAAGCTCACGATCGGTTCGCGGGCTCCGGTGGCGGACCTCCCGTCCTGGGTGACCCCCGAGGTCGTACGCGGCGGATTCGTCACGGGCACGGCGGGCGCCGAGGGCCCTCTCGAGCCCTACGAGGTGCGCGCCGCGCAGGAGTTCGGGGTCCCGGCGACGCGGCACGCACTGTTCGCGTACTGCCTCACCGAGCCCGGCCTCGCCTGGCTGTGCGCGCTGCTGGACAGCGGCCGCTACCGGGTCGACCTGCCCGAGGAGGCGTCCCTCCTCACGCTGGCCTGGCTGGTGCGCCGGGGCGAACTGGAGCAGGCGGTCCACCTGGTGGATGTCCTGGAGCCGTTCGCCGACCGGCTGCGGTTCCTGCCCCGGCCCGCGCGGCACGCCGCCCCGGACGTGGCCGCCGTCCACCGCCGCACCGTGGCCGAGACCGGCAAGACCCTGGCCCGGCGGCGGCCCAACACGGCCGTCGAGACCCAGCGTGAGGCGCTCGCCGTCTGGCAGCCCTTCGCAGACGAACTGCTCGTGCTGTGGCTGGAGTTCACGGCTGAGGGCCGTGACCTCACCGACGCCCCGGACCCTGCCTGGCTGCGCCGCGCCGCGGCACTGCTCACCCGCTACCGCGAGCTGGCCGCCCGGCACACCCTCTGCACCAAGCACCGCAGCCCGAAGGAGAACCTGGGCATCCTGCGCGGCGCGCTCGAAGAAGTGGTCGCAGGGCGCCCGTTGGACGCCCGCCGCGCAGGCATGCTGCGGCACGCCATCACATCCATGGTGCGCAAGCGCGGCCTGCCGGACTCCGCCCAGCACACCGCCCTGCGCCACGCACAGGCGCGGCAGGCGGCGCTCCCCTCACACCATGCCCTGGCCCAACTGGTCCTGCGCCGCCTGGCCGGCCTGCCGCAGGAGGTGGGCGCGGCCGACGTGGCGCCCCTCGTCGCGCCGGTCGGGGTGCATGAACAGGAAGAGACCGGACTCCCGTCCGGCGCGCAGATTCCGCCCGCGATCCGCAAGGTCGTCGAGGCGGCGCTGAGCGCTCCGCTCGGCACCCTCGTCGAACGCGGTGTGGTGCCGTCGGCCGAGGTGCTGGCCGAGCTGATCCCGCAGTTGGTGGCCGTCACCACCGCGCAGACGTACCGTGACGAGCCGCTGCGCCGCCTGATGGCCGCGAACTACCGCGCCTTCCGCAACCGGCGCTCCCTGCTGCTGCTCAACCTGGAACGGCAGGTGCGCGTCGACGAACTGCCCTGGGCCCGCGCGGTGACAGCCCACGCCGACACCGGTGCCGGTCAGGAACCTGCCGCCGAGGCCCTGCGCCAACTCGGCGAGCTGGCCGTCCAGGGCTTCCCCGGCACGATCCTGCCCAACCCGCTCATCCGCGAACTCGGCGTCCTGGCCCGCCAGGCCGACCTGGGCGCGCCGCTGGTCGAAGAGCTGGCGGCGGACATCTTCATGGGCACCTTCAGCCCCAAGTTCCTGGCGGCGGCACGCGTCGCCGCCGAGCTGCTCGCGGGCTCGCTGTACGAGCGCTACTACGGCATCGACTACAAGGCGGTCCGCAACCTCGCGATCTCGGAGTCGGCCGCGGCCCTCAACCGCTCCTACGGGGCCCGTACCACGCCGGGCTTCGCGAAGCTGTGCGCCGAGCGGGCCGGTGGCGGCGACCTGTGGTCGGTGGCGGCGGGCGGCAAGGTCATCGAGCAGGCCCAGATTCTCACCACGCACAACCTCGCCACGCTCGTCGCCCGCGTCGGCATCGCCCCGCAGCCCGGCTGGGAGGACCTGGCCCGCCGCTGCTTCGGTACGGTGTGCCGGCTCACCGCCCGGGTCCACCACAACCCCCGGCCGCTGGCCACCATCAAGGACGCGGCCTACGCCTGGCGGCAGCTGCTGTTCCACCTCTCGCTGTGCGACGCCGACGCACAAGCCCGCGTACTGACCTGGCTGGACGAGGAAGCGGCCCGCCACCCCGCCCACGTCGCCGCGCGCCTGGCACCCGCGCTGACCGGCCTGCGCCTGATCGCCTCGGGCCGCAGCTTCGACGCGGACGGCACGGCCGAACGGGGCGCCGCACGGCGCCTGTTGGGCTGGAGCACGGACGGGCACTGGCTCCGGCCGGACCCGACCGATGACGCGACGCGTCGGCGCGTGTCATCGATCACAGAGCCGTGACGTATCGCCCACACGCAGACTCGCCAGGTAAAGCAATGGTCAAAGCGTGAGGAGTTTCAAGTTCCTCTGATAGTGGGCAGGTTGAGTCATCTCTCGGCCTGAACGTGCGACATATTCAATGCTGTTGAATATTTCGTGGTGTTGAACTCTGCGGTTCGACAAGCGTGTAGAACCTGGATACGGTCTTTTCCGATTCGTTCAGCACAAACCTTGGGGGGTTTGAAATGCGCAAATTTTCTGCTGTCGTGATGGCTGGTGTGTCCACGGCTGCTCTGCTGGCTGTCGGTGCCTCGACGGCCCAGGCGTCCGAGGATGTCCCGTCCGACTACTCCGGCGAAGTCCTCGCCGACGACGTGGTCATCGAGGATGTGCCCGGTGAAGAGGTCACGCCCGAGGAAGAGGAGGAGGTCAAGGCCCCGGACTACACGCCGGGCATGCCCGCGTCGGCGACGGGGTCCGCGGCCCTCGGCGTCTTCTCGTACTCGCACGGCGGCGTGACGATCAAGGTGCCGTCGGGCTGCTTCCTGACGCACGCGATCAAGGGGTCGGGGAAGAAGGTGAACAGCCAGATAGCCGGTATCGACTGTGTGGGCGTCGCGGCTCTCGGCTCGCGCTTCTGCAACTCGCGCCTGGAATTCCACTACGCCGACACGTCAGGAAAGACGTACCAGATCAAGCGTGGGCCGCTGCGGAAGACATGTCACACGGGGTCCTTCCCCACCTACAAACTCGGTGCCCACACGATCCCCAAGCACGGCAAGTCATGCGCCCAATTCTTCGTGAATGGAAAGCGCAAAGCAGTGCAGTGCCACTTCATCACCAAGTAGGCGGTGATCGCGGGTATGGATTACAGCTCTCGGAATTGGTGGACCGAAATAGCGATCGGAGTGCTGGTCACGCTGGCCTGCACCGCGCTGCTCCTGGCCTTGGGCATATGGGCCCTGGAAGGGGGCGGAGGGACCATCAATCTCCTCAATTGCCTTGTTCCTGGCCTCGTCGTGGGGATCTGGGCTGCGCGACGCTATAGGCGCCGCCACATCACCTGACGAGAGCTCGGTCCGCCGACGGTGGTGTCCCGCATGGCAACACGGGGCACCACCGCTCACGTTTCGACGGCGCCTGCCTTCTCGATGTCCCCCGCCCGGCTGCCGCCCGCCTGCCCCAGGAGTGCCAGCGCCTCCTCGGAGGAGGACCCGGCAGGCGTGGTGCACACGATGAGCGACTGGTCCGGCGAGCGGGCGATCGACAGCGTCTGCTGGGTCACCGTCACCGAGCCGACGACGGGATGGCGCAGGTCGTAGGACGCGGCATCGCACGGCGCCACCCGGTGGTCTCCCCACAGGGCGACGAACTCCGGGCTGTTCATGGTCAGTTCGCCGATCAGCTCCGCGAGCAGCGCGTCCTCCGGGTGCCTGCCGACGGCGACGCGCAGGTTGCCGACCACCGCGCGCGCCTTGCGCCTCCAGTCCGCGTACAGCTCCCGGCAGTGCAGGTCCAGGAACAGCATCCGGCTCATGTTCGGGCGCCGCGCCGGATCCTGCGGGGCGTCGAAGTCCAGGTGACCGGCCAGCAGGGCGTGTCCGAGCGTGTTCCAGGCCAGAACGTCCGTACGGCGGCCGAGGACGATCGCCGGGACGCCGTCGACGGCGCGCAGCAGGTCGCGTGTCTCGTCGGCGAGCCTCTCGGGCCGCGGGCGGCGCAGCCGGGGCGCGTGGCGGGAGGCGTCGGCGAGGCGGCCGAGGTGCGCGCGCTCGTGGTCGTCGAGCAGGAGCGCGCGGGCGATCGCGTCGAGCACCTCGGTCGAGGCGCCGCGCGACAGACCCTGTTCGAGCCGCGCGTAGTACGAGACGCTGACACCCGCCAACTGAGCCAGTTCCTCACGCCGGAGCCCGGCCACCCGCCTGCGCGGCCCGAAGTCGCGCAGGCCGACGTCGTCCGGCTTCAGCTGTGTGCGTCGGGCCTGGAGGAAGGCGCCCAGGGGGCCGGGTCCGTTCATGGCACCAGTATTCGACGGGCGGCCCGGCCCCGGCCACACCCTGCGGGGAGCAGGACAACGGGGGAGTGGTTCTTGCCCGATCGGGCGGCCAGGCTCGGTGTCGTTCGTACGCGTGCACCAGACGACCTCAGGACGGACCGCATGAACCCCATGGACCCCGCAGACTCCGTAGACCGCATGGATCAGAATCCGCAGCAGATCACCCTCGGCGATGTCACCGTCACCCGGATCAAAGAGTTCTACGGCTCGGTGGGGTTGGCGCCGCGCCAGTTCTTCCCGGACAGCCCCGACGGCTCGTGGGACGAGCACCGCGACTGGCTGGCGCCCGACTTCTGGAATCCCGGGACGGACGAGTGCCGTACGGCGATCCAGTCCTGGCTGCTGCGCAGCGAGGGCCGCACGATCCTCGTCGACACCGGCGTGGGCAACCACAAGGACCGGCCCTACGTGCCGGTGTGGAGCCGACTGGACACCGACTACCTCGACAATCTCGCCGCCGCCGGAGTGCGGCCCGAGGACGTCGACATCGTGGTCAACACCCACCTGCACATCGACCACGTCGGCTGGAACACCCGCCTCGACGGTACGACGTGGGTGCCGACCTTCCCCAACGCCACGTACCTCATGACCGGCCGGGACTTCGAGTTCTGGGACCCGGCCAAGGGCCACAAGAGCGTGCTCGGGCCCGGGAACCAGAACGTCTTCGAGGACAGCGTCGCGCCGGTACACGAGGCGGGGCAGGCACGGTTGTGGGAGGGGACGTACCGGATCGACAGGAACCTGCGTCTCGATCTCGCTCCGGGGCACACTCCCGGCTCGTCCGTGCTCACCCTCGAATCGGGCGGCGAACAGGCGTTGTTCGTCGGGGACCTGGTGCACACCGCGCTGCAGATCGCAGAGCCGGAGGTCAACTCCTGCTTCTGCGAGGACCCGGCGGAGTCCCGCGCCACCCGGCACCGGCTGCTGGGCCGCGCCGCCGAGAACAACGCCCTTGTGTTCCCGGCGCACTTCGGCGGCCACGGCGCCGCGGAGATCGCGCGCAGCGGGTCGAAGTTCGCGATCAAGGAGTGGGCGGGCTTCTCCCGTATCTCCTGATGCCCAGCGTTTTCCTGCTGCGCAGAGTTTTCCTGATGCTCAGAGAGGAAGCATGTCCCGTGTCCCGACAGGCAGTTCCGCTCGTCGGAACCCCGGCGGGCGCCGTCCGCGGCATCCGTGACGCCTCCGGCGAGCGCTACCGCGGCCTCCCGTACGCGGCGGCACCGACCGGCGCGGGCCGGTTCGCCCGGCCGGTGCCGCACCCGGGCTGGCCCGGTGTCCGTGACGGCACGCGGCCCTCGCCCACAGCTCCCCAGCCGGCCCGCGACTTCGGCCGACTCGACATGAGCCCCTACTTCGGGCCGGGCTGGGTGCCCGGCGAGGAGTACCTGACGGTCGACATCCACACGCCCGCCGCAGACGGAAGCGGCAGCCGCCCCGTCATGGTCTTCGTGCACGGGGGCGGATTCGTCACCGGCTCCAACCGGGCCGCGCTCTATGACGGCAGCGCGTTCGCCCGCGACGGCGTCGTCCTCGTGACGGTCAACTACCGGCTCGGCATCCCCGGGTTCCTCGACCTGGCGGGTGCTCCGGCCAACCGCGGGCTGCTCGACGTGGTCGCCGCACTGGCCTGGGTGCGCGATACGGCAGCGTGCTTCGGCGGCGACCCCGACAACGTCACGGTCTTCGGCCAGTCCGCCGGCGCCACGCTCGTCGGCGGGCTGCTCGCGACGCCGGAGGCCAAGGGCCTGTTCCGGCGGGCGATCGTCCAAAGCGGCAACGGCACCGGCGCGTTCACCCCGGAGCAGGCCCGGCGGGTCACCGCCGCGGCGGCCGCCGCGCTGGGCGTCGAACCGACCGCCGAGGCGTTCGCCGCGATCCCGGACGAGCGCCTCCTGGCGATCCTGCCCGCCCTGGCCGGCCTCGACCTCCGCACCGGTACGGCCACGGACCCGCTGGCCGGCCTCAGCCCGTTCAGCCTGGTCCTGCCGGTCCAGCCCGCCGACGCTCTCGCCGACGGACCGGCCGCAGATGTCGACCTGCTCATCGGGACCAACACCGAAGAGGGCCACCTCTACGTCGTACCGCAGGGCGACGTGGAGTCCACCACCGAAGCCGACCTCCTCGCCCTCGCGGCGCGGACGCATGCGCACCCGGAGGCCGCCCTCGCCGCGCACCGTGCGGCGCGGCCGGACGGCACACCGGGCGAGCTGCGCTCCGCCGTCCTCGCGCAGACCCTTTTCGAGGCCGGGACGACGTGCATGGCGCAGGCCCACGCGCGGATGTCGGGCGACGGCCGCACATACCGCTACGCGTTCGGGTACCGCTCGACGGCCCTGGGCGGGAGGCTGGGCGCCGCCCACACCGTCGAGCTGCCCTTCGTGTTCGACGTCGCCGACCAGCCCTGGCTGCACGGTGACGCCCGCCTGCTCGGCCCCGACCCCGCCCCCGCGGGACTCGCGGCCCAAGTGCACGGCGCCTGGGCCGCGTTCGCGCGCACGGGGGACCCGGGCTGGTCTCCGTACGATGCGCGGAGTCCCGTCGTAGAGACCTTCGGCTGACGTCGGCTGCCGTCGGCTGACGGCAGGTCAGCCCTGGGCCTGCACCGAGACGTCCTCCCAGTCGGCCCAGGTCTTGAGGCGGTCCGCGTAGATCTGCGGGAGCAACTCGTTGCCCTGGGTGCCGAAGAAGACCCGCAGCGGCGGGTTGTCGGAGTCGACGACCTTCAACAGCGCCGCACCGGCCGCGGCCGGGTCACCGAGGTCGAGCGTGGACATGAAGGCGGCGAGGCCCTCGCGCACCACGTCGTAGGCGGGGTTGGCATCCATCTGGACCGCGGAGGCGCCGGCCCAGTCGGTGGCGTAGGCGCCCGGCTCCACGAGGGTGACCTTGATGCCGAGGTGCGCGACCTCCTGCGCCAGGGACTCGCTGAGCCCCTCCAACGCCCACTTCGAGGCGTTGTAACCGCCCACCACCGGCCAGCCGACGAGGCCGCCGGTCGAGGACACCTGGACGATGTGACCGCTGCCCTGCTCGCGCAGGTGGGGCAGGGCGGCCTGGGTGACCCAGACGGCGCCGAAGACGTTGGCCTCGAACTGCGCGCGCAGCGCCTCCTCGGTGAGCTCCTCGACGGTGCCGAACAGGCCGTGTCCGGCGTTGTTCACGATCACGTCGAGCCGTCCGAAGTGCGCCTTAGCCCGGTCGACGGCCGTGAACACGGCCTCCTTGTCGGTCACATCGAGGCGCAGCGGCAGCACCGCGTCGCCGTACGTGGCGACCAGATCGTCCAAGGCCGCGACGTCCCGGGCGGTCGCGGCGACCCGGTCCCCGCGGGACAGGGCGGCCTCGACGAAGCGGCGCCCGAAGCCACGGGAGGAACCGGTGACGAACCAGACCTTGTTCTTGCTCATGGTGTTCTTCACTCTCACTGTCTCTTGATCGGTCGATCTCTTGCGGATTGCAGGTGGAGGAGCGGATGCCGACTCCTGGGCGCCAGTTCCTATGACGTAAACGGTAGGAAGGCCGAGCTATACGATCCATGACAGATACGCTCCAGAACTTGCCTGATCGTCTCGGTCGCCGATGAGAAGTGTGGTGTCGGGGGGCTAGGGTTCAGGGTATGGACGTACTCGCGGACGTACTGACGACGACGGGCTTCAGTGGCGTGCTGCTCGCCCAACTGCGCTCACACGGCTCCGAATGGGGCTGCGGACTCGACCGGCTGGACACGGCCGGATTCCACCTGATCGCGGAGGGCACCTGCTGGCTGCGGACCGCGGACGCGCCGCCGCTCCAGCTCGTCTCCGGGGACGTGGCACTGCTGCCGCGCGGCGTGCCACACCAGCTGACCGGCGACCCGGAACAACAGGCCGTTCCCTACACCGAGTTGGCCGCCGCCCACCCGCCGGGCCGCGACAACGTCGTCGAACTGGGCGGCTCCGGACCGGTGGTGCGGGTCGTCTGCGGCAAGTTCCAGTACCACGGCGACACGTCCCGGCACCCCGTGCTGTCCGCGCTGCCCGAAGTCATCCACGTCCCCGGCATGTCCGCCGACCCGGAACTCCAGGGCGTCGTACGTCTGTTGGCGGCCGAGACCTCCCAGGAGCGCCCCGGCGCCCAAGCGGTGGCGACCCGCCTCACCGACGTACTCTTCGTCCAGGTCATCCGCGCCTGGCTGGACAGAACCGGAGCCGACGACACCGGGCAGCGGTCCTGGCTCACCGCCCTGCGCGACCCCCGCATCGGAGCCGCGCTGTCCCTGATGCACGAGGCCCCGCACCGGCCCTGGACGGTGGAGACCCTCGCCCGCGACGTGGCGATGTCCCGCCCGGCCTTCGCCCGCCAGTTCAAGACCCTCGTCGGCGCCACCCCGCTCGCCTACCTCTCCCGGCTCCGCATCGACCTGGCCGCCCGCCTGCTGCGCGAGACCGACCGCCTCGTCTCTGACATCGCCGAAGCCGTGGGCTACACCTCGGAGTTCGCCTTCTCCCGCGCCTTCTCCCGCGAACTCGGCGTACCCCCGGGGCGTTACCGGCGCGGAGGCCCGGCGCGGGCGGCGGTGGGGCCGGCCACGTAGGAGGCTCGCGCCGCCCCGCCTGCACGGTCCGGAGGTATGCGCTAGCCGGACCGTGCGGAGCGCTCGCATGCGTCCGTGCGCGGCGGCGGCTTCGCGTATCTCATCGTGGAGTTCGTCCACGGCAGTGCGGACGGTCAGCCCGCGGATGCGGACGCGGTAGTCGACTTCCCAGGCCCCGTCCACCTCGGCGGCAGCCCCGATGCTGTGCAGTCCGCCGTCGAGTCGGTCGACGAGGTAGGGGCCGTGGCCGACGAACATGGCGGCGAGGTTCCGGGTGCGGGCGTATTCCTCGGATTGCCAGTAGACCTTCCAGACCAGTTCGTGTTCCTCCACGCACAGCACAGTCGTGCGCATCGAGTCCACGCCGAGAGCCGCCCACTTCTGGTACTCGCGGGCGAGCTCTTCCTCAACGATACGAACTGCGGCCTCGCGCTCGATCATGCGTGCAGGATCCCCTATGGGGCAGATGCCGCCCAGCGAGTTTCTGCGCCGCAGCCGTTCAGGAGAGGCGGGTCATGCCTGCCCTCGGGCCCGGTGGCGCCTGGCGTACGACCAGGTCACCGCGGTCAACAGCGCAGGGATGGCGAACAAGGGGGCGAAGACGAAGGCCCACACGGCCTGTGCCGTATCGCTCGCCATGTACGTCTGGCTCTCGACGGTGAAGGCGACCACGAGTTGCCACAGCGCGACCAGGACCAGGACGCCCGAGGCGGTCCACGACAGTGCGGTGAGGGTCCGAGGGCGCAGAGGTCGCCAGGTGTCGCTGACGAGCAGCAGCGGAAACAGGGCGGCCAGCTCCGCGAGGACGGCGAGGCCCGCGACGTAGACGATGCCCCAGCCCGGGATGTCGAAGACGTCGCGCAGCACCTGGTCGCTGTAGCCCACGTAGACACCGGAGGCCATGGCGATGCGCCACAGACCGGACGGGAGCGCGCACAGAGCGATGGCGTGGGCGGCTCGGCGGGCCCACACAGGTGCAGGTGCCGGTGCCAGCTCCGGAGCGGGAGCGGGAGCGGGAGCGGAAGCGGGGGCGGGGGAGACGCGGGGAGCATGAGCTGTCGTCATGCGTCCATGCTGGTCCCGTACCCGGCACCCCCGCGTCGTCCGCTACGGCGGACCGTCTCCGCTCTGTGGGGGAGAGCACCCTCCTCCGAGGGAGGACCCCTACGTGTCAGCCCTCCTGGCCGGTCGCCGCCAGCACGATCTCGCGGATCGTGACGTCGCGGGGCTGCTGGTAGGCGTAGGCGATCGCGTCGGCCACCACCTGCGGCGCGAGGGCGCCACCTCCTCGCGGAGGTTCTCCGACATGGCGTGCACCGCGAACTTCGTACCGACGTACGCGGTGTGGTTCGGGAAGGTCTTGCGGCCCGCGACGGAGCTGACGTTGATGATCGTGCCTGCGCCGCGCTCGACCATGCCCGGAAGCACCGCGCGGATGCCGTCCAGCACCCCCTTGATGTTCAGGTCGATCATCCGGTCCCACTCCTCGACGGGCTGGTCGACGATGCGGCCAAGGAGCATGGCCCCGGCGTTGTTGACGAGCGCGTCCCCCTCGCCACCACCCGCGCCGTCGTCAACCTGATCCTGTTGGGCGTGCCGACCGCCTACCCCCGGATCCGCTGGGTGATCCCGCACACCGGAGGCGCACTCTCGGCGATCGCCGACCGGGTCGCCGCACTCGGCCCGGCACTCGCCGCCCCGGACGCCCCGCAGGTCGACGTCCTCGCCGAACTGCGTCGCCTCTACTACGACGTCGCGGGCGTTCCGCTGCCAAGGGCGCTGCCGGCGCTGACCCAACTGGTCCCGGCCGACCGCATCGTCTACGGCAGCGACCACCCCTTCACTCCGGGCGAAGCCGCCGCCGGACTGGCGCAGGCTCTGGTCACCGCGGAACTCCCCCTGCCCCTCGCCGACCTCGCCCACCGCAACGCCGCCGCGCTCGTGCCGCGCCTGGCCAGGTCACTGGTCTGACCCGCGGGCGCCGCGACCTTCGGGGGCATCTGTTGCCGGGGCGGGGGTAGGCGATCGGTGTGCACCGGCAAGTCGGCCCGGACCCAGCCATGTTGGTGTGGCAACCGCCACCGGTCGGTGGTCGATGAGACCGGTGGCGGTTGCGTGCGTGGGGTTGGCCTGAGTGCCCGCTTGAGGCGTCACCGTTTGGGGCGTCACCGTTCCTCTTCGCCCTCGGGCGTCGCACTGTGAATATCGCACTGTAAATAACGTGATCCTGCTGGGCACCCCTGCAAGGTGACGGCGCCCGGACAGGGAAGTGTTCTGTGCGCGCGGTCCGCTCCGCAGACACGTCGCGCCGCCGCTACGCGGCGGATGTCAGGGAACGCTCCGCGTTCCGGCACAAGGTCTGCTCCGCAGACAGACCGCTCCGCCGCTCCGCGACGAACCACTCGGGAGGGCTCGGGGCGGTAGGAGAGCCGCCGCTCCAATTTCCTATGCTCTGTGCAGGACCACGTTCGGGGCGATGCCTGCCCCTCGCTTCCGCGTGGAACCCCGAGGCAGGACAGGGCAGGGCGGTGGAGGATCGTGGCGGGACGCACGCGTAGGGCCCCGGCGGCGGAGGAGCTCGCCGCCGCGGTCGCCCGTGTGGCGCCGCGTTCCGCAACGGCCTGGCCGGAACGGGAAGCGGTCGCCGGGACGGGTGGGCCGACGGTGAAGGTCTCTCAGGCGCGGGCCCGCCAGCTGTGGATGGTCGTCGGTATGTGGGAGCGCGCCCTGGCGCGCGAGGACTGGCCGGGCCGCAGGCGGCGTACGGCGGCGCAGCTGTTCACCCCGGCGGGACTGCGGACCTTCTGGGATCTGGCGCAGGCGGGGGAGCTGCGGGCACTGCAGCAGGAGCGGGGCAGGGAAGCGGCGTTGCCGCCCGCCACGCTGCGGATCGTGCGCGACTGCCTGCGGATCATGGCCGCGCTGGTGCTGCCGCAGGGCACGCCGATCCGGTTGCCGTCCGTGCCGCAGCCCGAGCCCAAGTCGACGGTGCGGCCGGACTCACTGGCGACGGCGTACCGTCGGCTCGCGGACCTGGCCGCCACGGGGCCCCTGGAGCGGGACGGACTGTCCCTGTCCCACCAGGACCGCACGCGGCTGCTCGCCATGGTCGCGATCGTGCTCGATGCCGCGCCGCGCTCAGGGGAGTTGGCCGCGCTGCAGGTGACGGATCTCGCGCCCGGCGAAGAGGCCGTGGCCGTACGCCGCCGCCAGCAGAAGGCACCGCCCAACCGCGCCGACGAGATCGCCGCGCTGGCCGAGGTCCACCCCTCCTCGGCCCGCGCGGTGCTGTGGGGCCGCCACCACCAGGTGTCCGAGGCCACCCGCCAGCGGATCCTCGCAGCACAGGCGGACCTTGAACCGCTCCCGGACGTCGAGTGGTACGCGCTGCGGGAAGGTTCACGCGCCGCGGTCCGGCGGTGGCTCGAGGCACGTGCGCACCTGCTCGCGACAGGGCCGCTCACCGGTGGCCGCCCCGGCCTGTGGGTGACCCTGGTGCCGACGAAGGCGGGCCCGCCCGGGATCACCCTGCGCCCCCAGGGACTCACCCAGGCATTCGCGCGGGGGATGACGGCGCTGAACTGGGTGATGGCCGGTCAGCGCGGGTGGGAGCCGATGCCGGTGCGGATGGAGCAGGTGCGCCGGGCGGTGTCGGCCGAACGCATGGAGCCTGTCGGCATGGACCCCGTCGGCATGGATCTCCCGGCCCACGAAGTCTCCGGCGGGAGACGGCTCGCGCCCGGCCCGTGACCGGACGCCCCGCCTGCCGGGGCGATGGCTTACCTACGGCTCGCCCTCGGTGCCATTGCTGGCCTCGGGGGAGCCGCACGCGCGGGGTCGGATCCGCTCCCGTGCACCTGGGGATACGGGGGCGTCAGCTGGTGCCGTGGACACAGAAGGGCTGGCCGGAGGGGTCGAGGAGGACAGTCCAGTTCTTCCCTCCGGGCTGGTGGGCGGGCTTGGTGGCACCCATGCTCAGAAGCTGCGCCTGCGCGGCCGTCGCATCGTCGAACATGAGGTCCAGGTGGAAGGGCAGCTCCTGCCGGGGCCAGTCGGGGGCCGTGAAGGCGGCGGAGGTGTAGAACAGGTACATCGCCCCGTTCGCGTGGAAGGCGAAGGCGGTCTCGTCGCCGTTCTCGTCGGGGTAGCTCTCCGACACCTCGGCGCCCAGTGCGGTGGCGTAGAAGTCGGCGAGCCGTCGGCCGTTCGGCGCCCACAGGGCGTGGCACATCACCTTGCCGGGCAGGGGTTCGTGGCTGTGACGAGTCATGGTTCTGGTTCCTCGCGTGCGGTTCAGCGGACGACTTTGATGCCGAAGTGGGTGCCGAAGCCGAGGGCGAAGCCGACGGCGCCGTGCATGTGGGCGTACATCTCCATGCCGCGAGCGGCGACCAGGGGGCCGAGGTCGAGGATGTCGCTCCAGCCATATGACTTGAGCAGATCGGTGACCTGCTGCTTGGCGCCGGCGTCCTCTCCGGCGAGGAACATGGTGTGGGCACCGCCGCCGATGGCCTTCGGGTTGACGACGGTCTCCTGTTCCTGGGTGACGAACGCCTTGACGACCTTGGTGTCGGGCAGGGCCCGCTGGATCTGTTCGCCGAGGCTGTCGCTGTCGCAGGGGTCGAGGATCGGGTTGACGCCCCACGGGGTGGGCCAGGGGCGCTCGATGTCGGGGTTGTAGACGTAGGGCACGGCGTAGTCGACGAGGGTCTTGCCCGCCAGTTGCTCGGCGGCGGCGGACAGGGCGGCCACCGCGTTGCGGCCGTCGATGCCATTGATGGCCAGGTCGCCGTGGGCGGCGGCGTCGGCGAAGGTGTGCAGCTCGATGTTGGGGTGCTCGGCGAGCCAGGGGCCGAGCGGCGGGGTGCCCATCATGTCGGGCTCGGTGCGGGCCAGCGTGGCCTTCGGGTCGCGGGTACCGACGTGCACCTCGTGGCCCAGTTCGGTGAGCTTGGCGATGTGGGCGCGGGCACCGCCGCCGGTGCCCAGAACAGCGATCTTCATGGTCTTCTCCTGGTCTGTGGTGTGTGTGGACGGCTCCGCCGAGGCCACGCCACAGGGGGCGGGGCGGGCCCGACCGAGGGGGCCGGGCCCGGTGGCGGGTCAGCCCTTGGGCGGAGCGAAGAGGCCGAAGCGGTTGCCGCGCGGATCGGTCAGGCGGGCGAAGGTGAGGCCGTAGGTGGTGACGGTGGGGGCGTCGTCGACGCGCGCGCCGAGGGCGACGGCGCGGTCGGCCGTCGCAGGCACCTCCTCGGTCAGGAACAGCGGCATGGTGTAGTCCGCAACGCCCCTGGCCTGGCCCTTGGCCTGGCCCAGTTCGCGCAGGCCGCCGCTGGGCTGCGCCGTGCCCGCGCGGACGCCCTCGTAGGTCTCGCCGGGCACGCCGGGGTCCGGCTCATAGCTCCAGCCGAGCGCCTGGGCGTAGAAGGTCCGGGTGACATCGAGGTCACGGGTACCGATCTCGAACCAGCCCAGGGAGCCGGGCTTCGGCTCGAACGCGCTCGCGTCCAGCTGCGAGGGGTCCACGCCCGGGGGCGGGCCCGGCGGGGTCCAGATGGCGAAGAGGTTGCCGCGCGGGTCGGTCAGGCGGGCGTAGTCGCCGCCGTCGGCCGCCTTGCTCGGCGGCACGACCACCGTCGCCCCCAGGCCCTTGAGCCGGGCCGCATCACCGGCCACGTCCATCGAGACGGCACTGAGGACGATGCCCTCCCGTTCCCCGGAGCCGCTTTCGAGGATGCCGCCCATGGGGAAGGGGGCACCGGCGGGCTGGATGAGGTGGTACGTACCGCCGTCGGGGGTGGGCATGCCGGGGAAGCTCCAGCCGAAGAGGGAGCCGTAGAAGTCCTTCACAGCCGTGACGTCGGCGGTGTCGATCTCGATCCAGATGACACTGCCGCCAGCGGGGGTGCTCATGGCGCTGTCCTTTCAAGAAGGGCTGGCAGGGGATGAGGGCGGAGGGGACCGCTCGGGAGGGGGCCCGCCGCCGGGCGCGCACCGGCCGTGGCCGGGTGCCGAAGCGCCGGGGTGGTTCATGACCACCGACAAGATCCACGCTAGGAGCCTTTTAGGACATCTCGCGGCACCAAAGCCTGGCAATCTGAAACGAACCTCCCAAGGGACCCATCGAGGACGTGCCATGCCCCAGGACCTGCCCGGCCGGATGCTGCGCCTGCTCTCCCTGCTGCAGACCCGGCGCGAGTGGACCGGCGCCGAACTCTCCGAGCGTCTTGGTGTCACCCTGCGCACCATCCGCCGCGACATCGACCGGCTGCGCGACCTGGGCTACCCGGTCGAGGCCACCACCGGCCATCACGGCGGCTACCGCCTGGCCGCCGGCGCCGACCTGCCTCCCCTGCTCCTGGACGACGAAGAGGCCGTCGCCATGGCCGTCGTGCTGGCCACCGCCACCGCGTACGGCACCGGCCTGACCGGCGTCGAGGACTCCGCCGTACGCGCCCTGGCCAAGCTCCGCCACGTCCTGCCCGCCCGACTGCGCCATCAGGTCGACGCCCTGCAGAACGCCACCACCCCCGTCTCCTGGACCACCGGCGCACGCGCCGACCCGGCCGTCCTCGCCACGCTGGCCACCGCCTGCCGCGACCACGAGACGGTCACCTTCACCTACACCACCCACGACGGGACGACCGGCCCGCGCCGCGCCGAACCGCACGCCCTGGTGACAGCCGCCGGCTACTGGTACCTGATCGCCTACGACACCGACCGCACCGAATGGCGCACCTTCCGCATCGACCGCCTCACCGAACCCGCCCCCACCGGCCGCCGCACCGCCCCGCGCGAACTCCCCGCCCCGGACCCGGCCACCTACCTCGCCCAGCGCATCGCCGCCGCCCCCACCCGCTACACCCTGCGTGCCACCGTCCCCGCCGACGCCGCCGCCGAATACGCCCGCACCTGGTCCCTGCCCGACCGCGTCCACCCCGTCGACGACCGCACCAGCGCCATCGAGCTGGCTGCCGACTCCCCCCACCAACTCGCCGCCCAGCTCCTGCGCCTGGACCCCACCAGCACCTTCGAACAGGCCCGGGAGAGCGCAGTATCCGCAGAATCCGCGGTCGAACTCGCCGCCCAGCTGGAGGAGTCGGCACAGCTGCTGCTCCGCGCCGCCCGCGCCCTCACCGGAGACAGCCCCTGACCTCCTACTTGGGAGGCAGCCCCGCCGTGGCGTCCCAGGCCGCCCGCAGCCACTCGTCCAGGACCTCGTCGTCCAGAACCTCGCCCGCCACGTACACCCAGCCGCCCGCCGTCCGCCCACGGGACTCGAAGGGCCGCGCACCGGGCTGGGCCAGCGCATCGCTCAGGTCGTCCGGATCGACCCGCACGAACAGATCGTCCCCGTCCACCCCCGCCACCGTGTTCCCCCGGTCCAGGAAACACACCGACCCGAACATCTTCTTCTCCACGGCATCCAGATCCGCCGCCCCCAGCCGCTCCCGGACCCGCTCCACCAGCACCTCGTCGTAGGCCATGTCCTCACACTAAGCGCGTCGTGAGGCGGCTTCGCGCTGAGCAAATGACCCATGGGGGCACTACTGGGACCCCTCGTCCTGCGGATCGCCCGGTCGGGAAGGACCGCTCGGAGGCGGGGAGGTGGACGGCCTGTCCGACGGGGTCGGTGAGGGCGGGGGAGCTGTCGGGGTGTCCGGCACCGTGGGCGGCGCGTTCGGGGGCGGGGCGCTGGACGGCGGGGCTGAGGAGGACGGGGCGGAGGAGGACGGGGGAGGCGGCGGGACGTCCGACGGGGTGCCGCTCGCGGTCGGGGACGGCTTGTCATCCGTTTCCTGGCCCGATCGCAGGTCGAACTCGCTGGTGTCGTCGCCCACCGCGGCAAAGGCATAGGCGGACCAGATCCGGGCGGGGAGGGCGCCGCCGTTGACACGTCCGTCGGTTCCCGCGGCGTTCGCGATGCTGGTCTGCCCGCCCTTGGGGACGGTGGTCGTCCTGCCGTCCAGCGTGGCCCGGCGCGGTGAGGCGGCCTCGCCCCACAGGCCCACCGCGGTGACCAGCTTGGGGGTGTAGCCGACGAACCACGCCGACTTGTTGTTGTCCGAGGTGCCGGTCTTCCCGGCGACCGGCCGGCCGGCGCGGCCGGGTGCCTCGCGCACCGAGGCGCGGGCCGTCCCGTCGTCGACCACACCGGTGAGCACCTTGGTGACGGTGTCCGCCGTCTCCCGGGTGAGTACCTGCTCGCCGATCGGATCCGCCGGGTCGTACGTACGGTCCTTGTGCCCGGCGGACTTCACGATCGACGGGGTGACCTTCTTGCCGTGGTTGGCGAGCGTGGCGTACGCGGCGGCCATCTGCATCGGGCTGGCGCCGTAGGCACCGAGCGTCATCGCGGGCCGGGCCGTCACCTCGCGCATGCCGTCAAGGCCGAGCCGCACGGCCGTCTCCTTCACCGCGTCGAGGCCGACGTCCGCGCCCATCTGCGCGAAGGCCGTGTTGACGGACTTGTTCATCGCTTCCTGGACCCGGATGTCGCCGTAGCTGGCCTCGTCCAGGTTCGGCGGGGCGTAACCGTCGCCACTCAGGCCCCGTACGGGGCGCCGCGTGTCGCCGTTGTAGAGGGTGTTCGCCCCGATGGGTCTGCCGTCCTGGGTGGTGGCCTTGTTGTCGAGCGCGGCGGCCAGGATCAGCGGCTTGAAGGTGGACGCGGGCTGGTAGGTGTCGGTGGTGGCGTTGCTCAGCTGGTGCTTGAGGAATTCCCTGCCCCCGTAGAGCGCGAGGACCGCGCCGCTCTGCGGATCCACCGAGACGGAACCGGCCTGGACGTCCTGGTCGGCCTTCTTCCTCGCGTCGAGTCTGTCGGTGAGCTCTTTGCGGACGGCGGCTTCCAGGAGCTTCTGCTTCTTGCGGTCGATGCTGAGCGTGATGGTCCAGCCGCCCTGCTGCAACTCCGCGTCGCTGACACCCTGTCGGCGCATTTCGGCGTTGGCGGCCTGGACGAGGTAACCGGTCTGGCCCTGCATGCCGGGGGCGGGCTTGGGCGCGACGGGGGTCGGGAACGTCATCACGGAGCGCTGCGCGGCGTCCAGTTCCTTCATCTTGACCAGCTGGTCGAGTACGTAGTTCCAGCGGTGGGTGGCCAGCCGCTTGCCGGTGTCCGAGGCCAGCGCCCAGTCGTACTGGGTGGGCGCCTGGAGCAGCGCGGCGAGATAGGCGCCCTGCTGGACGGTCAGTTGATGGGAATCGACTCCGTAGTACGCCTGTGCCGCGGCCTGGATGCCGTAGGCGCCGCGCCCGAAATAGCTGGTGTTGAGATAGCCGGCGAGGATCTCGTCCTTGCTGTGGCGCTGGTCGACCTTGAGGGAGATCACCAATTCCTTGAGCTTGCGAGTGACCGTCTGCTCCTGGTTGAGGTAGTAGTTCTTCACGTACTGCTGGGTGATGGTCGAACCGGCTTGCTTGCCCTGGCCCGAGAGGGTGTTCCAGGCGCCGCGAATGCTGCCCTTGAGGTCGACGCCGTTGTCCTTGTAGAAAGACGCGTTCTCGGCGGCGACAAAGCCCATCTGGACCTTTTTCGGTATGCGGTCGAGGCCGACGTTGGCCCGATTGACCTCTCCGGTGCGCGCCAGATGTGTTCCGTCCGCGTACTTGTAGACATTGCTCTGCAGCTTCGCGGTGGCGTTCGCGTCGGGGATCGGCACCATGAGATAGAGCAGGTAAAGGGCGCCCATCGTGAGCAGGCAGAGACCGAAGAGAGTGCCGAGGATCTTCTTCCAGGTGAAGAACCGGCGTATGCCCGTCCTTTTGGCCTTCCCCCGGCTCTGGCGCGACCCGCGCCGCCGGGCCCGCCGCTCTTCTGCTCGACTCATTTCGTCGGTCGCTCGCCTTCATGTGACGGGGTCGGTCGCCGGAGCAGCTCAGTGAGCTGATGGCACGTGCCCCGAGAAAAGCAGCACCCTGATGCCCATGTCCAAGTTCAATGTCCATCATGAATTGATTGCTTCTGGATATCGTTCAACTTTCGTCGCCGGTAAGTGACTTTCGGCCCTTGGCGTGCGGGAATCACAGACGTGATGCTCACGTACACGCCGCGCCGTTCGGAAGGTGAGTGATCGTGACTGCTGGCGAACTCGTGTCCGCCTACCTGGCCGGCCTCGAACGCGCTGATGCCGAGGCGGTGTTGGAGCTGTTCGCGCCCGGGGCCGTGGTGCATTCGCCGCTGTACGGGCCCAAGCCGGCCACGGAGTTCTATCCGGAGCTGTTCGCCGACACGAGCCGCTCACGTCTGACGCTGCTCGGTGTGATGGAGGGCCGCGGCCGGGACGGGGCCGCCTTGGTCTCCTTCTGGTTCCATTTCGACTGGCGGCTGCCGTCGGGTGCCGCCGCCCCGTTCGACGTGGTGGATCTGGCTGAGCTCGCCGAGGACGGCAGGATCGCCACGCTGCGCATCGTGTACGACACCGTCGACGTCCGGCCGGTCTTCGAACGCGAGACCGGCACGTCGTGGAACCCGGCCACGGAAGGGGAGTGACGGGCGACGGGCGGCGATGCGTCAGTCCTTGTCGAAGCTCACCCGGACCGTGAGGCCGCCGCCAGGGTTGGGCTCGGCGCGCACCCGCGCCCCGTGGGCCCGGGCGATGGCGGCCACGATGGACAGCCCGAGGCCCACCCCTTCGCCGGGGGCCTGACGGCGTTCGGCGAGGCGGTGGAACGGCTCGAAGAGGTGCGGGACGGTCTCGGCGGGGACGACCGGGCCGGTGTTGGAGACGAGCAGACCCTCGGGGCCGGTGCGGACGGTGACGTGGCCGCCGGGGTGGTTGTAGCGGACGGCGTTGCCCAGGAGGTTGTGGATCAGGCGGTGGAGAAGCACCGGGTCGCCTTCCACTTCGAGGGGTCCGGCGTCGAGGTCGAGGGTGACGTCGCCTGATGCGGCGTCCGGGGCGAGCGTGGCCTTGACCGTGGCGGCGAGTTCGTCGATCGGCACCGGCTCGCGGCGCTCCAGGCCGCGTTCCGTCGTGGCGAGCAGCAGCAGACCCTCGATCAGGCGCTGGCTGTGTTCGGAGATGCCGATGAGCTCGCTGCGGATATAGGCGACCTGCTCCTGGTCGGGCTCGCCGGCCAGACCGATCTCGGCGGCGGCCCGTTGCAGGGCGAGGGGGGTGCGCAGCTCGTGGGCGGCGTTCGCGGCGAACCTGCGTTGCGCGCCGACCAGTTGTTCCATCCGGCCGAGCATGTCGTCGAAGGTGTCGGCCAGGCGTTTGAGTTCACCGGGCGGCGCGTCGAGGGCGATGCGCTCGTGCAGGGTGGCCTCCGAGAGATGCCGGGCCTTGTCGGTGATCACGCCCACCGGGCGCAGCACCCGGCCCGCCATCCACCAGGCGAGCACGATGGACAGGACGGCGAAGACGGCGAGCGCGATCAGGCAGACGGTGAGCACGCGGCTGAGCGCAGTCTGTTCGAGGTCGGCGGTGAAGGTGGCGTCGGAGCTGTCACGTCGGGGCGTGACCGCGCAGCCCACGACGGGATCGGTGGTGACAGCCTGATCGTGGGAGACCGGGGCGCGCCGCACCACATCGCTGATGCTCCCGTACAAGCTGTCCCTCAGCAGGAGGTACACCAGGGCGATGAGCCCGCCGCCCGCGAGCAGGATCAGACCGGCGTAGAGGGCGGTCAGGCGCAGCCGCTCACCGGCGCGCGGCCAGGGAAGTCTGCGTGGGCGCGGGGGGTGGAGGAGTGCGGTGCCGTCCTTTCCGGGTCCCGGCTCCGCCCGGCCCGCACGCGTCATGCCGATGCCTCGTCGTCCGCGACCATCCGGTATCCCGCGCCGGGCACCGTTTCGATCACCGGTGGATCGCCCAGTTTGGTGCGCAGGCGGCTGAGGGTGACCCGGGTGGCATTGCTGCCGTAGCCGATGTCCTCCTGCCAGACCTCCTCGATCAGGTCCTCGCGGCTGACGACGCCGCCCGCGGCGCGCATCAGGGTTTCCAGGACCGCGAACTCCTTGAGCGAGAGCGGCAGCGGGCGGCCCTCGCGCGAGGCTTTGCGGGCCGTGGTGTCCAGGCGGATTCCGCACCGTTCGAGGACCGGTGGCAGCGCGGGCCTGCTGCGGCGGCCGAGGGCCAGGACGCGGGCGAGGAGTTCCTCGTACGCGAAGGGTTTGCCCAGGTAGTCGTCGGCGCCGAGGCCGAGGCCGGAGACCTTCTCGGCGAGCGAGTCGGCGGCGGTGAGCATCAGGATGCGGGTGAGCAGTCCCTGGGCGACGGCCCGGCGGCACACCTCGTCGCCGTGCAGCCCCGGCAGATCGCGGTCGAGGATCATCACGTCGTACGCCCCGAAGCGCAGCTTCTCCATGGCCTGCGGGCCGTCGGCCGCCACATCCACGGCCAGGGCGTCGCGCCGGAGTCCGTCGGCGATCATCTTGGCGAGAAAAGCCTCGTCCTCCACCACCAGTACACGCATACCGCCCTGTGTACCGGAGCCTCGTCTTTCACTGGCGTAACAGGCGTTGTTAGAGAACCGACACGGCCCGTCCCCACAGCCTATGGAGCAACAGCACCGACCTGGGGAGGCCCCCATGAAGAAGCACCGTATGCAGCTGGCCACGGCCGCCGGACTCTCCGCGCTCGCCCTGTTCACCGCGGCCTGCACATCCGGCGGCGGCGCCGAGGACAGCGGTTCGAGCACATCGCAGGACGCGGGCGCCGACGAGGCGAAGCAGACGGACTGCCTGCGCAGCAAGGGCTTGAAGATCCAGAAGGGCAAGGACGGCCAGAAGGACGCGATATCGCCGGGTGACCTGTCCACGGAGGAAATGCAGAAGGCCCTCAAGGAATGCGGCGTCCAGGACGGCTCGGGCTCCGGCGGCTCCGGCGGGCAGGAGCTCAGCCAGGCGGAGAAGGACAAGTACCTCGCGTACGCCAAGTGCATGCGCGAGGAAGGCATCGACATACCCGACCCCAAGTTCGTCGACGGCCGGGTGGAGAGCGGCGTGGGGCCCGAGCAGCCCGACCGGGAGAAGTACGCCAAGGCCGACAAGGTTTGCGCCAAGAAGGCCGACTTCTGATGCGCCGCAGGAAAGCGCTTCTCGCCGTCGCGGCCACGGCGCTGGTCGCGACGGCGGGCGGGGTCGCCGCGAACACCATGGGCGACGCGCAGGCCGGCGGAGCCAAGGAGCAGGACGGTGCCCTTCCCCAAGCCACCGGCGAGGTCTCCCGCGGCGATCTCACCTCTGCCGTGCAGGTCCCGGGCAAGCTCGGCTACTCCGCCGGACGAAAGATCAGCGCCGGGGCGGAGGGCGTCCTCGCCTGGCTGCCGAAGAGCGGAGCCACCATCGGGCGCGGCGAGAAGCTTTACGACGTCAACGAGAAGTCCGTCTACCTCATGTTCGGTGAGCGCCCCATGTACCGAGAGCTGAAGACGGGGGACAAGGGCGCGGACGTACGGCAGTTGAAGCAGAACCTCAAAGCCCTGGGATACGGTCCTCAACTGGCCGACGACAACACGTTCACGCCCGGCACCGCACAGGCCGTCAAGGCATGGCAGAAGGCCGAGGGGCTGAGGCAGACCGGCCGGATCGGCCCCGACCGGATCGTGTTCGCGCCGGGTTCGCTGCGGGTGCAGAAGCCCGAGGCCACGGTGGGCGACCGGCTGGCGCCGGGCAAACCGGTGTTCTCGGCCACCGGCGCCGGACGCGTCGTGACGTTCGACCTGAAGGTGGCCGAGTCCGGCGGGCACAAGGCGGGGGACAAGGTGAGGGTCAAGCTGCCCGACGGCACCGAGGCGTCCGGGAAGATCTCCTCGATCGGGAAGTCGGCCGAGGGGGCGACGCCGGACGGCCAGGGCGGTGGTGGTGACGATCAGACACCCAAGGTCAAGGTGACGGTGGAGTTCGACCGGCCGGACCGCATCAAGGGCATCGACCAGGCGCCGGTCACCGTGTCGCTGTCGGGCGAGAGCCGCAAGGACGTGCTCTCCGTCCCGGTCGAGGCACTGGTCGCACTGCCGGGCCGCGGATTCGGGGTGCAGGTCGTCGAGAACGGCACGGCGCGCGAAGTCCCGGTCGAGCTCGGCCTGTTCGCGAACGGACGGGTCGAGGTGTCCGGGGGCGGAATCCGCGAGGGCATGAAGGTCGGTGTGCCGAAGTGATCGACGAGTCCCACGAGCGGCGCGAGACCGAGGCGTACGAGACGGACGCCGTCGTCTCCCTCAGCGGCGTCACCAAGAAGTACTCCGGCGGCGTCACCGCCCTGCGCGAAGTGGACCTGGAGATCGGCAGGAGCGAACTCATCGCCATCGTCGGTCCTTCGGGCTCGGGCAAGTCCACCCTGCTGCACATCGTCGGCACCCTCGACGGACCGTCGAGCGGCACCGTCGCCCTCGCCGGACACCAGGTGAGCCGGCTGTCGGACCGCCGCCTTTCGGCGCTGCGCGCCCAGCACGTCGGCTTCGTCTTCCAGGCATTCCACCTGGTGCCCGGAGCGACGGCCCTGGCCAATGTGGTGGAAGGACTGCGCTACTCGGGCCTTTCCCACGGCGAGCGGCGGCGCAGGGCTGCCGAGGCCCTGGAGCGCGTCGGCCTCGGCGACCGCATGGAGCACCGGCCCCACGAACTGTCCGGCGGACAGAAGCAGCGCGTCGCGATCGCCCGTGCCGTGGCGGGCGAGCCCGACGTCCTGCTCGCGGACGAGCCGACCGGCGCCCTCGACTCGGCCTCCGGCGAGGCGGTGATGGACCTGCTGCGCGAGCTGAACGCGGACGGCGCCACCATCGCCGTGATCACCCATGACATGGAGCTGGCCGCCTCCCTGCCCCGGCAAGTGCGGCTGCGCGACGGGCAGATCGTCGCCGACACGCGCGCGGAAGCCGCTCCACACGCGGGAACGGCCGGTGCGCGATGAGCCGCAACGGCAGGAACCTGGTCCCGGCCCGGCTGACCGCACGCGACGTGGCCCAGGTCGGATCGGCGGGGCTGCGCGGCCGCCCGATGCGTGTGGTGCTCTCCGCCCTCGGCATCGCGATCGGCATCGCCACGATGATCGCCGTGGTCGGCATCTCGTCCTCGTCCAAGGCCAAGCTGATGCAGGACCTCGACAAGCTCGGCACCAACATGCTGGTGATCACCCCGGGCCAGGACATGCTCTCCGGGAAGAGCGCCCAACTGCCCGAGAAGGCACCGCAGATGATCGGGCAGATCGACGGAGTCGAGGACGTGGGAGCCGTGGGCACGGTGGACGCCAACATCTACCGCTCCGAACACACCCCGGCCACCCAGACCAGCGGCCTGTCCGTGCAGGCCGCCTCCGAGAGCCTGCTGGAGACCCTGCGCGGCTCCATGGCCTCGGGCAGGTGGCTGAACGCGGCCAACTCCACGTACCCGGCCGTCGTCCTCGGAGACCACGCCGCGAGCCGACTCGGCGTCACCGCACCGGGGCAGCAGGTCTACATCGACGGCCGGTACTTCACCGTCGTCGGCATCCTCGGCCCGCTCCCGCTCGCCGAGGAGATCAGGACCTCGGCCCTGATCGGCTGGGACGCGGCGCAGAAGCTGCTCGGCTTCGACGGCCATCCGACATCCATCTACGAACGCTCCGCGGACGACAAGGTCGAGGACGTACGCGACCGGCTCCAGCGCACGGCCAACCCGCAGGCTCCGCACGAGGTCACGGTCTCCAACCCGTCCGACGCGCTGGCGGCCAAGGCCGCATCCGAGGGCGCCTTCACCAAGCTGCTGCTCGGACTCGGCGGCGTCGCCCTGCTCGTCGGTGGTGTCGGAGTCGCCAACACCATGATCATTTCTGTGCTCGAACGACGCCACGAGATCGGCCTGCGCCGTTCGCTGGGCGCCACCCGGGGCCAGATCAGGCTCCAGTTCGTCACCGAATCCCTGATGCTCTCGGGGCTCGGCGGCATCGCGGGCGTACTCCTCGGCTCCGTGGCCACCTGGGTGTACGCGACGACCGGCGGCATGCCCTGGGTGGTACCGCCGACGGCCATGGCGGGCGGCTTCGTGGCCACCCTGGCCATCGGCACGGTGGCCGGTCTCTACCCGGCGGTCCGGGCGGCACGCCTGTCGCCGACGCTCGCGCTGCACGCGGGATGAGGGAGCGAGCGCCGAGCGCCTCGTCGGCGGGGTCGCCGTGGAGCGCGACGGCCCTCCCGGACACGTGCTAGAGGTTGCCCCTCGTCCAGGACGCCAGGTTCCTGGCACAGTTGTCGACCGCCTCGCTCCATGTCTGTGCTGCCCCCTGCCCGGCGTCGTCGCTGATGTGCTTGACGATCCGGACGGGGACATCGAACCTGCGCGCCACGGAAGCCACGGCGTAGCCCTCCATGTCGACCAGGTCCGCGTGCGCGGCGAGGCGAGCCCGGTCGGCGTGGTCGGAGACGAAGACGTCTCCCGTGGCCAGGGTGGGGCCCCCATCGGAGAGCTCCTCGGGAACTCCTGTCGTGTGACCGGTGACGAGGTAGAGAAACGCGGTGTTCAGATCGTGCTGGATCACGCGGCTCACCTCGTGGGTGCCCTGCCAACCGGGGCGCAGGGCACCCGCGGTTCCGAGATTGACCACGGTGGAGGGCCGCTGGCCATGGCTGAGGGCGGCCGCGAGTCCGGCGGCGGCGTTGACCTTTCCCAGACCTGTGAGCAGAACCGGGAGGTCGCCTTCAAGATGCGCCGCTTCTTCCTCGAGGGCCAGTACGAGCAGCGGGCGGTCCGGCCTTATCAGCCCTTTCACTCTCATGTTTCACAGGCTAGGTCCGTGGCCGGACAGCGCAGTGGCCGAAGGATGACTCAGAACGGCCCGAGGAAGATTACTCACGGGTGCTGGCACGGCCACGCTCTCAGGCCATCGGTGACGCGCCCGCAGCGGCCGTGGACTCCCCTGTCTGGGAGTAGCGCAGGACATGCACGGCCCTGGCCAGCTGCAGCAGCTTGTCCTTGAATTCGGGGAGGGCGTCGGTGCCCAGGACTTCCCGGGTGCGCTCGGAAGCGGCGCTGGACTTCTGCCGGTCGGTGAAGCCGGCGAAGGCCGGATCGGCGCCGCCGCGCAGCCGCAGCAGGACGCCGTTCTTGTCGCTGAGCGTGCGGAAGGCGCCCAGCAGCCCGGCCGCGTCGGCGGGCAGGGATCCCTCGCAGTGCTGGAGCAGCGCGTCCGCCGCGATGGTCATGCGGCGTACGTATTTGGCGCTTTGGCAGAACGCCGTGCCCGGGTCGTCGGCGTAGTGACGCAGATCCTTGAGGGCGTCTCCGACCTGTTCGTTGAAGGACTGGACGTAGTCGGAGAAGACGAGGTCGGAGGGGGCGAGCAGCCCGGCCTGCTGGCGGAACACCACGTCGAAGACCGCGCCGGCGGAGTGGTACGCCTCCATCGCGCAAAGGAGTGCGCGGGAATTGAGTTCGCTGATGCTCGCCTTGGAACGCCAGGGGCCCTGATCCCCGCCTGACACACCGTGCTTGAGGAAGGAGCGTTCGGTGTGCTGGGCGCCTCGGATGAACAGGGCGTAGAGAATGTTCCGGGACCGCATCACGGCGTTCTCTTCGTGGTGCTCCATGGACCGTACGAAGTCGTCGTCGCTCTCGATGGGCGGGGCGGAGAATCCTGCGGCCGCAAGATTCCGTGCCACGCTGCGGACGTAGGAGTCATACAGGGCGTCGGCCACGCGGAACGCGCCGCGTGCATGGGTGGTCCGGGCGAAACGGGAGCCGGCTCCGCGTGGCGCGCCGGGAGCCCCGCTCATGACGCCGTCGGCGACCTCGGCGACATGGTCCTCCCATTCGCCCCGTTCCATGAAGCGCCGCATCTTCGCCAAGGACGCGGCCTCCTGGACGTACTGCCATTCCTTTGACGCGCCGGGTGGGCCGTCCTTCATCAGCCAGGAGTCCGGACTGTGCCGCATCGTCGGCGGTACGGTCGCGTCCACGTAGATGTTGGTGTCGAAGACGACGCCGGATTCCTTGCCCCAGACGCTGCGGAAGGTGTCGTTGAACTCCTTCATGGCGGACCACGTCTGCTTGCCGCCGAACAATGTGACGTCGTAGTCGGACGTCTCGTTCTGGCTTCCCACGGCGCTCATGGAGGCGCCCTCGTAGCTTGCGAGGATGGCGCCGAGGACGGCGTTCACGTATGCCTCACGGAAGGCGGCCAATGTGCGCATGGGCCGGCCTGGGCGCCCCACATACGTCTTCTTCGCGGTCACCCAGTCGTGGTCCACCTGGCCGAGCAGCTCCAGGGCTTCGCCGTGGCCGCCCTGGCGGCTCCAGCTGTCGAGCCGGGCGATGGCTTGCACGGAACGGGGGATCGATGGGGCGACGCCGGGGCATGCGGATCTGTCCCGTGCAGCGGAGCTCGACGTCTTCTTCGCGTGCGTCGCTTCGGCGGGAATCAGCGCCATGGGCCGGCGCCCGTCAGCTGGCCACGGGTACGAGATGAGCCTTGGTCACCGTGCGGCGCGGCGGCTTCTTCGTGTACCGGGGAACCTTGATGTCGGGCAGGCAATTGGCGGAGATGTCGCTCTGCGCGTGCAGGAACGCGTTGCGCATGCGGTCCTCCGATTCGTACTTCGCGATGAGGGGGTGCAGTTGATGTCCCCGTCCCCTCCCCAGCGGAAGCACGAGATTGCGTGCCGTCAGCAGCTGCATGGCGCGGCTCACCGACGACTCGTGCAGCCCCAATTGGTGGCCGATGTCCGCCTGGGTGATGTGGACCTTGCCGCCGAAGTCCTGCAGCCGGGTCAACAGACCCAGCACGGCAAGGGCGTTGGGCGTGAGACGGAGCCGGTCAAGCATGCCCATCAGCTTGGGTGACATGACTTCCACTGTGATTCCTTCTCCTTACAGCGCGTCAGCGAACTCTGCCGGACCGATCTCGTCCGGGAAACCACTGTCCAGGACCTCTGACATGGTCAAGGTGACGATGCGGTTCTGTCTGTCCCCGTTTCCGCGGAAGCACAGTCGGGGGTTGACCTGCCAGCAGCCATTGCGGACTTTTCTGACGTAATTGAGCGTGCAGAGCCTTTTGAGAGCCGCGTTGGCCGAGGTGCGCGGAATGCCGATGCCGTCGGCCATCTGCTGCTGGGTCTGGTTGACGTAGCTGTCTTCCTGGCAGCCCGCCAAATACAGCAGGACGGCTGTCTGTGTGGGGCTGATCTTGTGGGCAACGATGCAGCGGGCCAGAATCTTGGCCAGAAACCAGTTGGACGTGAGGGAGTACCCGTCCTGGCCGGCCATGTCATGGGCTCTGCGAGGCGCCCTGTAGCGAATGCTGATTTCCTCGACAGGGCGAGGGCGTGGGAGTCGCGTCGAGGCGGTGGACAGCTCGTCGGCGACCGATTCCACCAGACTCTCGAACTCGGGCTCGCTACGCGGACCGTAGCGGGGCCGGTCCCATGCCGCCGTTGAGGGAACGGCCTCGGGGGACGGCACTGCACCTCCCTTACTGCGTCGACGGGCGGACGTGGCGGACATGTTGGCGTCGTGCATGCGGCTTGCTGTTCTCCGCAAGACGATGTCGACCACGCTGGCATACAGGTGCGATCTTGCGGGCGAGCGAAAGTTGACTTGCGGCTCACAGCAAGTTGATGTCTGCGGTCAACGACATTTCCCCAGCGTCGCGTTGAAAGCCCGCGCTTCTTGCGGCCGACATCAAGTACGAGGTGTTTGTGTCGGGGTCCTGGGGACATCGAATCAGGCCGAATGTCGGTCGGGTTCGACGTGGTGAAGAGAATCACCGCAGGTCAGAGTGAGTTTTGTTGGGGCGGCCTCTTATCAAAGAAGCCGCTGCCGCCCCGTGGCCGAGCAGGCTTCGCGTGCGGGCCGGGACGTCGGCCGCCGGTCGTGGACGGCAGCAGCGGTGCCGAGTCTCGGGCGGTGACGGCCGTGACGGACAAGCAGAGAAGGCGTGGCGGGACCCGGTGGAGGGTGCCGCCTCACGGCCCTGGCGGCCGCGAGGCTGGGGAGCCAGGTCCCGCCGCCGGACGGGTGCGGCTCGACGGGCTTGCCGTTCTGTGGCTGATCAAGCAGGGGGGCATGGGCTGATCAGACAGAGGGCACGCCTGTGACCCGGCGGGTGAACCACCGGGTCGACAGACGTGCTGGGCGGACTACTTGAGAGCGGCGAGAGCCTCGGCGTAGTCCGGCTCGGTGGTGATCTCCGGGACCAGCTCCGTGTACAGGACCGTGTTGTCGGCGTCCAGCACGACCACGGCCCGGGTGGCCAGCCCGGCGAGCGGACCGGACTCGATGGCGACGCCGTAGTCGGAGAGGAACGAACGGCCGCGGAGGGTGGACAGCGTCACGACGTTGTCCAGGTCCTCGGCTCCGCAGAAGCGGGCCTGGGCGAACGGCAGGTCGGCCGAGACACACAGGACCACCGTGTCCGGAAGGTCGGCGGCCAGCTTGTTGAAGGTGCGCACCGAAGCGGCGCAGACGCCCGTGTCCACGCTGGGGAAGATGTTCAGGACCTTCCGCTTCCCGGCGAAGTCGGCCGGGGACACGTCCGACAGGTCCTTGGCGACCAGGCTGAAGTCAGGGGCCTTGCTGCCCTTCTGCGGGAACGTGCCCGCCACGTCGACCGGGTTGCCCTGGAAAGTGACCGAAGACAAGAGAACTCCTCATGTGTAGGACTGGATGCCTTGATCGTATGAGGTCCTCGGTCAGCGCACGAACGCGGCGAGGTTGGGCATCCGAATGTGGTCCGACGAGAACGGCTGCCCCTTGGCGAGCACATCGGCGTTCTGCCGGATCTGCTGGAACGAGCTGCGCACCACCTCCTTGAGCAGTGGCTTCTCATCACGGGACTGCGTCCAGCCGTCGAGTCCGTGCTTCTGGAGGTTCTTGCGCAGGGTGTCCCCATGCGGCCCCCGGCCGGACGGATCGTGGTTCGACTGGTAGGGATAGGGCTTCAGATCGTCGATCCGCTGCAGCCAACTCGCTTCCCGCTGCTCCAGGATCTGCAGCGTGATCCGCTCAGCGGCCACCTTCCAGCCCTGGTAGAAGGCGTCCAGGGTCTCTTCCTTGGTGAAGTCGCCCTGGGCGTTCTGGGTGTTTTGCGTGAACTTGGTGAACGCCTCCTCCTCCACCTTGGCGAGGGCCGACTTGACCAGCGCGATCGTGTCACCGGCGAGGAGCTGGGCGAACGTCTCCGGATCCGCGAGCGGGTTCGACGAGGCCGAGCCGCTGAGCATGATCGCAGGCAGTCCGAAAGCGAGGCCGATCAGTGCGAGCGGCGCCGCGCCGACACCCGCGAAGGCCAGTCCGATGACGACCAGGTCACCCGTGATCGCGATGACGTCCAGGGCGATCGCCAACCCGTCGTCCTTCTGGATGCTGTTGACCAGCGAGCCGATGTTCACCACGACCGACACGTACGGCGCGGCCTTGCCCAGCTTGTCCGCGTGCCACACCCCGAACTTGCCGAGCGTGTACTCGGCCGCGTTCATCGTCACGACGCCGGAGTTGCCCAGCGAGACCAGCGTGTCCCCGACCGCGGGATCAGGGCTCGTCAGCTGCACGATCGTGCCGGTCCACGACGTGGCGGCGTACAGCAGGTTCTTGCGGCCCGCGGTGGTGGTGCTCGCGTCGAGGGCACGCCCGGTCGCACCGGACACACCGCCGAACGACCCTGAGCCCGCGACCTGCTGGTCCTTGACCTCCTTCACCGGCAGCGGGAACCCGACGTCCTGCGCCGCGCCCTTCCTGCGGAAGCCGGTCACGGTGAGCGTGAAGGTCTCGTACGACTCCTCCGTGAATCCCGGGAGCAGGATCGCGTACGTGTTCCCGTCGGCGGGCAGCGTCTCGTACACCCGGGACGAGCCGCCGTCCGTGACGACTACCTGGACCTCCTCGTAGGCACCGGTGCGATCGCACCCGACGAAGAGCCACCCCGGCTGGGCGGAGTCCAGGAACACGTCGCAGATCTGCGGCCAACGCGCGAAACTCTCGCCCTTGCTCACGACGTAGTCAGGGAACCAGAGCCGCTCCGGCGCCGCCTGGGCGCCGTTGCGCTCGTCGATGACGTGGGCGTCGGAGATGCGGCGGGTCCAGCCGTCACCGGATGCCAACGGCTGCTTGCCCGCGGGCACTTCAGCGGTGGGAAACGCCCGCACCGGTCCCACCGGGTACCTCCCCGGAAGCAGCGGGGTGAGCGAAACCCGGGAGTTCTCCGGGAGAGTGACCTCCCTGGGGGCGCCGGCCCACACGATGAGCGCGTCATGACGGGGGTGCAATGCGCGGCTGCCCGAGACGTACACGGCGTCGTACGCCTGGCCCTCGGGCACGGTGATCGTCCAGCCCCCGCCCCGGAAGAAGGAGCCAGGGCTGTACGCGGCCCGGACCGCGGCCGGCTTGGTCAGGCTGACCCCGTCTTCCCGGGGCCGGGTCTCCATCACGACGCCCTGCTGCCGGAGGTACTCCGTGTAGCCATCGGTGGGTTCGAGTCGGGGATCCGGCCGGGCCGGGGTCGCCGGGAACGCGTCGGTGCGCCCGTGCAGCGTCATGGTGGCCGGCACGGACCAGGAGCCGTCCGCGGGCTGCCTGGGCTTGGCGGAGACGCCGATGATGGGGCGGGGAAACGTCACCTCGTGGTTTCTGGCCCGCTGCCCGTCGGCGGCGATGTCATCCACCTTGACCGGATTGCCCCGGGCCGGAGTCACCCAGATCTCGACCGTGTCGTAATGAGGGCTCTTCGGGAACTGTGCCGTCAACCAGAGGGTGAAGTTGTATCCGTCCTCCTTGTCGAAGACGAAGCTCGGCGCGAAGGTACTCCCTTCCGGCCGTACGGTCCGGAGCCCGGGAGTGCCCTTGAGGTGCTCCCAGCCCACCCCGCGGCCGTTTCCGCCGTTCACGGACAGGGGCACGTACTGGGTGGTCATGCCGAAGGGGAGAAAGTGCTCTTCATATACGGAGAACTCGGCGGGCGAATGGTTCGGGACGCCCTGAATCCGCGCCTCCTGCCGCCCGAGCGTGGGGAGTCCGGTCTCCATGACGGGAGTGGCCGGAGCGAGCGGGGGCGACGTGATCCGGGTTCCCCAATGCGTGCTGTCCACCTCGTCCCGGCTCAGGAGGCTGACCGTCACCCCCGAGGACATCCGCCACTTGCCCCGCAGGAAATCGGGGGAGATGAGGGACGTGGAGTTCCGCCACTCGCCGTCGGCCGGAAAGATCGCCTCGAGGTCGGGCCAGTCACGCTTGAAGTGGATGCGGAGATGCGCGTAGTTGAGGAATCGGCTGTCCGCGGTGCGCGGCATGTCGCACTTCACCCGGAGCCGGGTGATGTCGCCCTGCGGCCAGTGCACCGCGCACAGGTGCTTGGGGTGCAGGATCCGGAGGCGACGCCAGAACCTCTCCACCGTGTCCCACGGCGCCGGCGCGAACGACCCGTCGGCGTCGGCAGCGGCGTGCGGCGAGTGGACCGGAACTGTGCCGTTCCGGCTTCTGCGGGCGTACTCGGGCCGGGCCAGGAACTCCGGCGGGTCCGCCGGGAATTCGAAGTCGACGACCGGGGGTGGCTGCGGCAGGGCGCGGGCCTGGGCGGCGGGCAGCAGGGGGAGCGGGTCCCAGCCGCCCGGCAGGGGGGCGCGGGCCCAAGTGTCCAGGGTGGTCAGGAGTCCGCCGGTGCCTTCGGTGCCTTCGGTGCCTGCGGTGCCTGCGGCGTCGGTGTCTGCGGGTCTGGGTGTGTGCTCAGTGCTGGACGAGTTCGTGCTCGTGGGGCCCTCGGTCCGGGGTTCGGGCCCGGGAGGCTGCTCCTGAGGTTGTGCCTCGGGCCCGTGTGGCCCGGGCAGGGCGGGGAGCCGGTCAGGCCGTTGGGGCAATGGGCCGACGACGCTGCTGAGATACAGGGCCCACGTGGCCATCTGCACCGGTGTCATCGTTCGGAAGTCACGGCCGGTTCCAGGGGTACCGGGGTGCGTGTGCTGCTGTCGTGCCGCGACTTCTTCGCGCACGTGCTTCATCGACTGTTGCTGCGCCCTGCGGTGAGCCTGACGTGGATCGGAGTATCTGGGCGGCATGACAGCCTTTCGGAAATGCGGTCGCTTCACCAGCGCGGCCGCGGGACCACCGGGCCGCGAGGGAGGGAGTTTAGGCCGAGGGGTGCTGGTTTCACGGTGGGCGAAGTTCGACGCATGTGACCTCGGATTGATCGGTGTGCTTCTTTGGTGAACTCCAGGCGGCCCGTATGCCCGGACCATCCATCATCATCTGCCGCGATGTATAAACTTCCGCCTTTCATGAGCGACTTCGCCGGTTCATAACATCGCCGGGTCCCACGCCGCTGCTGGGGCGAAGAGTTCGCGTACCCAGAGGTCCAGCGCCGCCGATGAAAACGAAGAAGAGCCCGCAGGACACGGCTGGGCACAAGGCCACGTTCCGGAGTGTGCTGTCGCCCCAGCACTGGAAGATCTCGACCCGCATGGCGGTCGCCCTGCTCTGTCCCACCCTGCTGGCCCTGGGGCTCGCGACGTCGGAGATCCGCGGCTCGCTCGCCCGGGCCGAGCGGATGAAGGCCATGGAGGAGTCGGCCGCTCTCGTCCTCTCGGCCACCCAGCTCGCCCACGCCCTCGCCGACGAACGGGACTTCGCCGCCCTGCAGAAGAACGCGAAGGTCGCCATCGTCCCGTTCCGGAAGGAAACCGACGAGCGGCTCGCCGACTACTCCCGGCGCGCCTCGGCCGACCCGGGCAGGCCCGGGATCGCGGAGCGCGTGGCGGACACCGAAGCGGCGCTCCAAGGACTGGCGGAGCTCCGGACGAAGGCGTACTCCAAGGCCCTCGACGCGGTGGCCACCGACCTCGCGTACGCCGACATGATCACCCCGCTGCTCGGCCTCGCCATCGAAGCGGGGCGTGGCGAAGGCTCCGCCGCCGCCGACACCTGGGCGCTCAGCTCGCTCTCCATCGGCAAGGCATCGCTGTCCAGCCAGCGGGCCCTGCTCAACGCGGGCTTCTCGCGGGGCAAGGTGGAGAAGGCCGAATGGGCCGAGGCGGCCTCGCACCGCGGGCTGCAGAAGGTCGTGTTCCGCGAGTTCCTGGTCGCCGCGGAGAAGGGGGACGCCGAGCGGTTCCGGCGGGCCTACGACGCGGCGTACGTGGCTGCCATGGTGAGCAAGGCTGCGAACGCCAAGCCGTCCGAACTGGACGCCGCCCTGGTCAAGGAGTGGAACACCTCCGCGACCCGCGTCATCGACGACCTGAATCGCATCGAGACCCGGATCGCCCAGCGCATCACCGACAGCGTCGCGCGCGAACGCTACGAGGCGCAGGCGCAGGCGTGGTGGAGCGGCGGCGCCGTGGGACTCGCGCTGCTCCTCGCCCTCCTGCTCGCCACCTGGATCGTGCAGGCCACGGTGCGCCAGCTCAGCAGGCTGCGGCGCACCGCGCTGCGGGCCGCGCGCCAGGAACTGCCCGCCTTGGTGGCCGCGATGCCGGAGGGTGGCCCGATGGATGCTCCGGACCGGCCCGTGGTGCTGGACCTGGGCACGCGCGATGAGATCGGCGACGTGTCGCGCGCCTTCGAGCAGGTCTTCGCCGAAGCACTCAAGCAGACCGCCGAACAGGCCGAGCTGCGCGGCAGCGTCAACGACATGCTGGCCTCCCTGGCCCGGCGGGGCCAGGTCCTCGTCCACCGCCAACTGGCCGTCGTCACCCGCCTCGAACGCGCGGAGGCCGATCCGGCCCGGCTGGAGGAGCTGTTCCGCATCGACCACCTGGCGACGCGCATGCGCAGGCACGGCGAGAACCTCCTCGTGCTCGCCGGTCAGAGCCCCGGCCGGCTGTACGGGACTGCGGCCCCGCTCGTCGACGTGCTGCGGGCGGCCGCCGCCGAGGTGGAGCAGTTCACCCGCATCCAGGTGGTCGGCGGCGCCGAGGTGTGGGTGGCGGCTCCCGTGGTCCACGACCTCACCCATCTCCTGGCCGAGCTCATGGAGAACGCCACGCAGTACTCGAGCCCGGCCAGCCGCGTCATGGCGGTCGGCCGGGCCGCCGCCGGAGGCGATGTGCTGATCACCGTCGAGGACAGCGGAGTGGGGATCGGGCCCGCCCAACTGGTCCAGCTCAACGCCGCGTTGCGCGAGCCCCCGGGCGTCGACGCCTCGACCACCCAGCGGATCGGGCTCTACGTGGTCAGCAGGCTGGCCTCCGCCCACGGGATCCGGGTGCGGATCGGCTCGACGGGCAAGGGCGCCACGGCCTCGGTGGTCCTCCCGCACGAGGTGCTCGCCACCGCGTCGCCAGCACCGCCGACGTCGACTCCGCGTCCACAGACCCCGCCGCCCACGCCGGCACCGACTTCATCGGCCCCGGCCCAGGGACCCGTAGAAGAGACCCGGGCCATGCCCGCCGTACAGCGTCCCGCGCCAGGCGGCCTTCCGCGTCGCGCGCCCCGGGCGACGCTGCGCGAACAGCAGCCGCAGCGGCCACCGGAGAGCACGGTACGGCGGACCGAGGGAGAAGAGAGGCCGAGCCGATGACTGAGACCCACGTTCCTGTGAACGCACCAGTCGCACCGCCTGCACCGGTCGCCGCGGAGCACCAAGTCGGCTGGTTGATGGAAGAGTTCACCTCCGAGGGTGCCGTGCGACCGGCCGACATCCAGCAGTGGCGCCATGCCCCGGCGACCTGTTCCGGCTACGGGCCCAGAGCCGGGCCGGGGCGCTGGAACAGCCGCCCGAGCTTCCCGTACTCCGTCTCGATCCCCTTGAGCACGTCCTCCGCCGCCACCGGCCGCCCGCCCGCGGCCGCCCGGAACACGGCGGTCTCCACGGCCGCGCGGATGTTGCCGCCCGCCAGCGAGTAGTCCTGCGCGATCCCGTCGACGTCGCACGCCGCGTCCGGGCTCTCGGCGAGGTAGCGGCGCCACAGCTCCGCCCGCACCGTCGCCGTCGGGCTCCCGAACTCGACGATCTCGTCGAACCGGCGGGTGAAGGCGCCGTCCATGTTGGCCCGCAGGTTGGTGGTCAGGATCGCCAACCCGTCGAACTGCTCCAGTCGTTGGAGCATGTAGCCGATCTGCAGGTTGCCGTGCCGGTCGTTGGAGTCCTTGACCGCCCCGCGCTTGGCGAAGAGCGTGTCGGCCTCGTCGAACAGGACCACGCAGTCCAGCGCCTCCGCCGCGCTGAAGATCCGCTCCAGGTTCTTCTCCGTCTCGCCGATGTACTTCGACACGACGGACGGCAGGCTGACGATGTACAGGTCCAGGCCGAGGCGCCCCGCGACCGCCTCCGCCGCCATCGTCTTGCCGGTGCCGGACTCCCCGGTGAACAGCGCCGTCGCGCCCCAGCCACGGCCGCCGCCGCGCCGCAGCCCGTGCGTGCCGAGGACCTCCTCACGCCGCTCGATGCGGAACACCAGCATGTCCAGCTGTTCCCGTACGCGTGCGGGCAGCACCAGGTCGTCCCGTGCGACCTGCGGCTCGACGTGCCGGGCGAGTTGTTCGAGGCTGCGGGCGGCCTGTACGTGGGCGATGCGGCGCGCGGTCCCGACCGGCAGCGTCGCGCCCCGCAGCGCGGCGTCGCGGCGGGCGATGTCGATGACCGCACCCGCCGCGGTGGGCAGCGGCCGGCTCCGGCTGCCGCCGCCCCGCACGTCGAACGTGGCCCGGGGCACGGTCCGCCACACCTTCTCCCGCCACACCTCGCTGCCGTACAGGAGCACGGGCAGGGGGCTGCGTGCGAGGCCCGAGATCAGCCGGCTCAGGGCGGGCACCACGGGGTCGCCCTCCTCCGCGTACACCGGAATCACGATGCCACCGCCGACCAGGCGTCCCTCCAGGCGTACGGAGTCCAGGAGTTCGGCGTCGGCGTGCTCCAGGTCGAACGGATCGAGCAGCAACGGGGTCCGACCCATGGCGCGGAGCGCGTCGCACGCCAGGGGCAGCGCCGCGCCGGTGATGTCTTCCCGCAGGTACAGCGTGCCCGCGGCGTCCGCGCGCAGCTGCGCGGTCAGGGCGGCGAGCGACTCCTCGTCCGGCGTGTGCGGCAGCGGTGGTACGGGGCTCAGCCGCCGGTCGCCCGAAACAGCTGGAGTGAGTGGTCCGTGCCCGGCCCCGTGCCCGGCCCCCGACAGGAGGTGGCCGACGACCCGGTCCGGCACGCGCAGGCAGCGCTCGGCGAACGGGTCGCGCGGGTTCTCGAAGACGACGAGCCCACCGGACAGCAGCGCGGAGCCCTCGTGCAGCAACCCTCTGACCACACCTTCCGTGAGGGAGAGGCCGAGAAGTTCCAGGGCGACGGCGGCCGTCGGGCGCGCGAAGGGGCCGAGCGCGCGATAGGCGGCCGCACAGTTGCCGTTCACCTCGGGCAGCGCGGCGGCGACCAGCAGGTCGGCCTCGTCGGCGCGCAGACCGAACTCGTGGCACAGCGCGGTCAGGGGATCGTCGGGGCCGTACGCCGAGAGGTCCGGCTCCCAGGCGCCCTCTCCGGGCCCGGACGGGGCCGCCTCGGGCGGCAGGTCCGAGGAGCGGTTCACGTACAAGTGCCGCAGCCGGTCCTCCAGTTCGGCCATGCGGTCCTCGAAGAGGGACCCCGATGGAGGTGCAGCGTGGTCTTCGTGGGCGGACTCGGTCATGCGATCTCCTCCACACGCCGCCGGGGGCGCGGGGGCTCGTGGGGGCCGGACGGTGAATCCGGCGCGGGGGTCCCGCCCGGTGCCTCGCCGGGCGGAGGGTCGGTGCGGCGTGCCCTGAGCGTCATCCCTTCCGTCGGCGGGGTCCGCGCACCGCTGTCGGGGCGGCGGACCGGTGCGGTCACCAGGAGGTCGAGGGCCGGGCGGACCGCGCAGTTCAGGCCGGTCCAGATGCGTGAGAGCGGGCTCTCCACCCCCTCCTTGCTGTCGCGCAGCCGCAGCGACAGCGGCTCCCGGGGGTGCCGGGAGGAGAGCGGGGTCAGGGTGTCGGTGGCCACGCACCACTCCAACAGCGTGCCCAGCATGCGGTGTTCGTCCTGCACGGACTGGGCCCAGACGGTGAGGGCGTAGCTCATCCGGAAGTAGCGCAGGGGGTGGCCGTAGCCGACGACCTTGCCGTCCTCGTCGATGATGCTGGTCTCGCCCGACTGCCGACGGGCCGGGTCCTCGTCGATGCCGTACAGGTAGACGTTGACGCAGGGGCCCGAGCGGCGCGCGGCCCAGTCGGCATTGGGTGTGTCGAAGACGACCTGAGCGTTGACACCGAGCAGCGGGCCTTCGCGCAGGTGCTCCGCGAGGAGTTCGTCGACGTGCTGGACCAGGCTCACCAGGTGATCTCCGGGGCGTGGGCGGTTGTGACTGACATGGCGTCAGGAACCGGACGGTCGGGTCGGGTCGGGCTCGGAGAAGGGCCCGTCGAGGGGGACGAGCTCCCCGCTGAGCAGAGCGGTCGCTGTGCAGGCCGCGGGGTCCGCCGGTCCGGGCCGCCCCGATTCCTTCTCACCACTGCCGGCCCCACCGCTCCCCGCCCCGTTGTCGCCGGGCCTCTCGCCGTCCGCCGGAGGAGGCGGGGCCTTGCAGTCCAGGGCCAGCGTGACCGTGTCCCCCGCTTTGACGACGACGGGGCTCTTGGGAGTCACGTCCTCGGCCTTCTGCGTGCTCATGCTGGCCAGCGGTTTGCCCGCGGCCTTCAGCAGCAGGGTGCTGGTCTCGGTGCCGGAAGCGGTGATCTGCGCGGTCTTGAACACCAGCCGATAGCCCTTGGGGACCTGGTACCGGTCGGTGAGCGCCTTGCTCTTGGAGTCGACGAACAGGGCCTTCTGGAGGGTCTTTTTGCGCGGTGCTCCTTCCTCCTCTTCCTCCCGCTCGGCCTTCTCCTTCTGCTTCTTCTCCTGCGCCGCGGCCTTCTTCTCCTTCTGCTCCACCGCGTCTGCCTGCGAAAGCCCCGGCGCCGACTCGGTCTTGGCCGTCGGCGTCTTCTTGCCGATGGGGGAGAACCACAGGACGGCGGCCGCGATGAGGAGAGCGGTCAGGGCCGTCAGTGCCTTGAAGGCGGCCTTGGACAGCAGGGCGCGCTGCCGGTGCACGAAGTCCGTGGAGTGCGCCTGATCTCCCTCCCCCCAAGCGGCGCTCGTCGTCACCCTCCACTGAGCGGGTGCACCCACCCACACCGGCGGGCGCACCCGCACGGCGAGGGCCACCCTGGCCTTGTCGCCGGGAGCGAGGGCGAGCCGGGAGCGGCGCAGGCGAGTGCGCAGGGGGGCGTCGGGCTGTTCCGGGGCCGACTTGAGGCGGAGCGTCAGTGCGACGTTGCCGGTGTTGCGCAGGACGACCAGGTTGTTCGCCCACAGTGCTCCCGTCGTGCGGGAGCGGACCGGTTCGAGCTCGACGTCGCGGAACTCGCCCACGATGACGGCTGCTTCCGGGACCGCCACCACCTCCGGGTTCTCCGTCGACGCCACCCGGACGGCGAACGGCAGGGCTCCCGGGCGGAGTTCGCCGTCGCGCGGCACCGCGAGCGGAATGTTGATCTTCTCGTGGTTGCCGGGATACACCGGCAGCTGGCCCAGCGAGCCCCCGTCCTTGTCCCACTCGGCCGGGGGGCCGAGCAGTTCCAGGTCGTACGCGTCGACGATCCGGCCCTCGTTCCACACGTGCAGATGGACGGTGAGGCTCTCACCGGGCGGCACCGGCTCCTCGGGCACGACCAGTTCGGCTCTCACGGTCATGAGGTTCGCCTGGTGAAGAACTGCACTTCCGCCAGCGCGATCGGTGACTTGGGCCGCAGCCCGGCCCGCACCGCGTCGATCCGTATCTCCACGGACACCACCGCGTCGATGCCGAACGAGAAGCGCTGGGGGCCCGGCTGGTCGAAGAGGGTGAGGGTGCGGGTGGCCTTTCCGCCGCCCGCTGTGATGACCGTGACGGTGACCTTGGCGGGCCGCCCGTTGCGCAGGAACTCCTTCGGCCTGGGTGAGCCGCCGCTGATGAGCGCCAGAGTGGTGAGCCGGAAGGGCTCCTTGAACGTGGCCGTCCAGGTCTGGCCGACCGCTTCCTGGCCCCGCTCCTCGGGCGCCCACGCGCGGTTGTCCACGCCGTCCGCGGCGAGCTGCGCGCCGAACCCCTTGGCCGCGCTGGAGGCTTCCACCGCGTCCGGCGCGATGCTGTTCTGCCCCGCGAACCGGTCCTTGATCCCGGGCAGAGCCTCGCCGGCGGCGACCACGCCCGCGCCCGCCCCGATGCCCGCCGTGAAGAACAGCGGCACGGCGGCCATGACCGTCAGCCAGCGCCGGTCCCAGTGCCATACCTCGGGCCGCTCGCAGTACTTGGCGCGCAGCCGCTCGCGGAACGTCTGCTCGGGGGGTTCCGCCGCGACGGGGGCGGGGCGCAACAGGGCTCCGCAGGGATGGCAGTACGCGCGCGTCTCGGGGTTGCCGCTGTGGCAGTGGGGGCACAGCAGCAGCCGGGGCACGTCGGCGTACATTGTCTCCGGCTCAGCCGGTACGGGCTGTGGCCCCGGGGTCGGCACCGGGTCCGGTCCCGGCTCTGGCATCGGCTGCCCGGCCAGGACTTCGCCCCTGATGACCAGGGGCTCGGCGGACGCCGATGGGTGTCCGGGCCCGGCCGCCTCCGGGGCCCAAGTCCAGCCAGGCATGGCGGAGTTGCCCCGCGCGTACTGTTCCTGTCCGGGCGGCGTGGGCGGCGTGGGCGGTGGGGAGGGTGAGGCAGGGGTCCGGGGATCCGAGCCCGGAACGGGTCCCTCCGTGCCGGGACGCAGCACCGTCTGCCCGCCCGTGACGTCCCACCCCTGATAGCCGCCGCAGGACACGCAGAACATCTCCCCGCGATAGGCAGGGGTGCCACAAGTGGCACAGATCCCCCGCCCTCCCAAGCCGTTCTGCCCAGGACCCCCAGGACCCCCAGGCCCCCCAGGACCCCCGGCGCCCCCGGAACCGCCGTGACCCCCGTAATCGTTCGAGGCCATCTACCGCCCGCTTCCGGATGGTGTCGGCGACAGCGGATCTCTGTCGTCGAGCACGGCGACGGACGCGTTGACGTGGACCGGAATCCACTCGCGGACCAGGTCCTCGACGTCCTCGGCCACCCCGGCGCGGGCTGCGGTGCCGTAGGGGAGCAGGACACGGACGCGCACCCACGCGCCGCCCTCGGGCGCGGGGTGTTCCTCGGGGCCGGGCGAGCAGTGCGTGGTGCCCGTCTCGGCCACCTCGAGCCTGCCGCCGAGCACCTCTCGTACGAGCAGCTCCAGACCGGGGCGGGTGCCCCGCAGGCCGTGCAGACGGCGGCCGAGGAGCAGCGCGTTGCGGCGTCCGATCGTGCCGACGCAGGCCGGCAGTTCGGTGCCGCTCCAGCGGAGCATCCACGTCACGAAGTCGTCCGGCGCGGTCCGGGCGCCGAGATGGGCGTCCAGGCAGTCGAGCGCGGTGATCAGCGGTGCGAGGGTGTCGTCGAACCCGGCGATGAACCGGTCGGCGAAGTCCCCCTGCCGGTAGCTCTCGGGCAGGAGCGCCCGCAGCGAGCGGCTCCCGGGCACCAGCGGGTGCGTGTGCTGGACGTCCATGGGTCCCCCTAGCGGGCCTTCTTGACGGCGACCTGGTGGCGGTAGGAGAGGAACAGCGTGGCCGGGCCGACGTGGAGGCGTTCGGTGGGCGCCTGTCGTTCACCCGTGCTCAGGTCCGCCGGATACATCTGGAGCTTGCTCACCGACTCGACGCCCTGACAGCCCGCGGCCACGGTGTACAGATCGCTCAGGCGCAGGGCGCGCCCCAGCGGCCAGCCCGGCCGGGTGCCGTCCGCCGCGGGCAGCGGGCTCAGGCACTCGTACAGGGCGCGCAGCACGCGCTCCTCCACCTGCTGCCGGTCCGCGCCCTTGACCGCCTCCACCCCGGCGACGACCGTGACGCCCTGGTAGGCGGGCCCGCTGACGGACACGCGTACGCCCAGCGGGCGGGCGGCCTCGACGGCACGCGCCGCCGACTCCAACATCCTTTGGGTGGGCACCAGTTCACGCCAGCTGTCCTCCTCACGGACGTCCCGCACGCGCGGCACGAGCAATACGCGCACCAGACCGGGGCCGTCCGGCCCCGAGGGGTCGGCGACGCATTCGATCCGGCCCGCCTCGCGGCAGGCGGCGGCCGCGATCGCCTCGTAGTCCCGCGCCGTCACCGCCCGGTCCTGGGTGCGCAGCCAGTGCCCGGCTCGCAGGCGTACGTTGTCGAGCGTCTCTGCGTCCACGCCGCCGACCGCGCCCGCCCGGTTCTCCACGCTCGCGACCAGCGAGATCGGGGTGCGCAGGACGGTGAGGGTGTGTGCCGCCACGTTGCCCTCGCGGCCGCCGCCCCGCCGGTAGGTGCCGGCGGTGATGCGGGCGCCGACGGTCGGCACGGCGCCGAACTGGCGTACCCCACCGCCTGGTTGGCGCACGGCGGGACCGAACCGGACGGTGCCCGAGACCTCGTCGACCGTCACGTGGCGGTCGTCGGGGCCGGAGTCCGCGAACGTCGCGACCGCGTCCCAGGTCTGCGCGCCGCCCGCCCGGGTCTCGACGACGACCGAGCGCAGGGAGCCGACGGTGGGGGTGTGCTGAACCGTGAACGACTGGCCGGGAGTGCCGTCCGAGATGCCGAGTTCGTCGTGGGCGACCGGCTCGCCGTGCACCGCGCCGGTGGTGCCGCCGATCGTGTAAGCCTCCAGGGCGCTGACCCGGGGGGAGGCGGAGTAGGCGGGCTGGCCCGGGGCGGAGTCGACCACGCGGCAGCGCAGCCAGCCCGCCCGGCGGCGACCGATCAGCGAGGCCGTGTGCCCCGCCGGGACGTGCAGCACCACCTCTCCCGGGCGGTTCAGCCCGCCCGTGCCGTCATCGGCGATCTCACAGGCCACCCACGACTCCCCGCACCACGCCTCCCAGACCCGGGGCGGGCGACGCGGATCGACGCCCACGCCGTCCAGCGAGCAGTCGATGCGCAGGGCCACCGCGCAGCGGGGCACGGCCTGCGACAGGCCGACGAGCAGGCTGTCGTCCACGGCGGGCGGCTGCGCGAAGCAGACCACCGGCTCCCCGGCGAGGAAGCGTTCGGTGATCAGGGCCGGTGCCTGCCCCGCCGTCGCGGTGCCGAGCTGCCGGAACGAGGCGGGCGGGATGTCCAGCGCCTGCTCGACGGTGAACACACAGGCATCGGCGTTCCCGGCACGGGGAGTGGCGACCTCCGCGCCGACCGGGACGGTCACGGTCGCCGCCTGCGGTGCGGACAGCCAGAACGTCAGCTCGCCGCGCGCCGCCTGAGGGGCCATCAGCTGCACCCCGAGGAGGTCGAGGAACTCCAGATGGATCTTGTCGGGCACCCGGTTCAGGCGGTACGAGAGCTGGTCCACCATCTGCGCGAATGCCTCGACCAGGGCGACACCGGGGTCGGAGACGTTGTGGTCGGTCCACTCCGGGCAGCGTCGCTGGATGAACCGCTTGGCGTCGTCGACGAGGTCCTGGAAACGGCGGTCGTCGAGATCGGGACTAGGCAGTGACATCGGCTTCATTCCGGGAGCTCCCGCCCCAGTCGGGGCCGCCCTCACGGGCGGGGATCACATAGAACGGACAGACCAGATTGCGGCGGCTGTTCGTGCGCGCCAGGTGGTAGTCGATGTGGATGAGCAGGACTTCCTGCTGCTCGCCGTCCTGGGAGACATCCACGTCGTCGACGACGATGCGCGGCTCCCAGCGCTCCAGGGCACGCCGCACCTCGTGGGCGATCGCGCCGCTCGTGGACGCGTCGAAGGAGCCGAAGACCTTGTCGCGGACGGCGCAGCCGAACTCCGGGCGCATGGGCCGCTCGCCCGGCTCCGTGCTCAGGATGAGCCGGATGGACTGCTCGACGTCGAAGCGCCCCTCCGCCATCGCGATGCCGCCGGACGCGCTGACGCCCATCGGGAACGCCCAGCCCCGGCCGACGAAGTGCTCGGACATGCTCAGCCGCCGATCGTGACGGTGGGGCAGCCGCCGACCACCGCGGCGCCGCAGGGCAGTTTGTCGCCCATCACGGCGGCGGGCTGTCCGGCGATCAGCACGGTCTTGCCCGGCCTGGGCACGGAGATCAGCGGCATGGGCGGCAGCGGCGGTATGTGCCCCGGAAACGCGCAGGCCGCCAACGCGCCGCCCACGGCGGCGGGTTGACCGCCGATGAGGACCGTCGCCGCGAACGGCGGCCCGGTCACCGCGCCCGTGCCCGCGGGGACGGGCGCGGGGGTCGGGTTGGGCACGTGGGAGGTGGCGTCACCGATGCGCACGGCGGCAGGCACGGTCGTTGTCTCCTTGTGGTCGGGCGGGGACTTTGTGGTCGGGCAGGGCTTCGTTAGGGGCGTCGGTCCGTGGGTCCGGGGGTCCGGGGCGCATCAGTTGATCTTCACGAGGGCCGCGGTGAGGTTCGCCTGCATGCCGCCCTTGACCGCGACGGCCTGTCCGCCGGACACCTTGGCGTCGACGCTCGCGGCGATGTCGACGTTCTTCCCGGACAGGGTGATGTCCTGGCCCTTGAGCTCCAGCGGCCCGTCACCGGCATCGATCGTGATGCCCCAGGCGGCGGAGATCTCCACGGTCCCCTTGCTGTGCACGGTGATGAGCGTGTCGTGCTGGTCGAGCTTGATCTGCAGCTTGTCGTCGCCGCTGACCAGGACCGCGCCCATGCCGTGGGCGCCCGCGTCGAGGAGTTCGAGTCGGTGCCCCTCCCTGGACGCGAACGAGCGCCGGTTGACGGTGCCCTTCGTCCCGTCGTACAACTCCAGGCCGCTCTGCCGGGGTTCGGGCTTGTCGACGCCGTTGAAGAGCCCGCCCAGTATGTACGGGCGGTCCAGGCAGCCCTGCTCGAAGCCCACGAGGACCTCGTCCCTCAGCTCGGGCAGGACGACTCCGTGCCGGCGGCCGCCGCCGAGCTGGACGGTGCGGGCCCAGTTGCTCTCGTACGACTCCGACAGCCACGGCAGCTCCACCTTGACCCTGCCCTGGTTACGGGGGTCCTTGATGTTGACGACCCGGCCCGGCACGAGCCCGTAGAAGCGGCGAAGCCCCGCCTCGCCGTCGCCGACGCGCCCGGCGACCGCGCGGTCGGCGCCCTCGCGCACGGTCAGCTCCGTGCGGTAGCCGGAATCCGCGCGGTAGGTGTGGCGCACCGCGGTGACGGCGTAGCGGCCCTCGAAGCGCGTGCCGAGTCCCGTCAGGGAGACGGCGGAGCGCAGTCGAAGCCGGGGCTCTCCCCGGACCACGACGCGGAGTTCGGTGAGTCCGGCCGCGACCTCCTGCGCCATGGCCTCGGCCACCCGCTCGACCTCGTTCTGGGTCGGGCGCGGCAGCCCCGCGAGCAGCAGGGGCTCTCCGCGTACGACGCCCGGTCCGGCTGTCCAGTTCACGTCGCGGGTGGGCGGCGCGGCGGGGGAGCGGTGCGCGGCGACCGGCTCCTTCTGCTCGGGGTCCCAGCCCCGCACCGACACGCCCGTCACCTGCTCGCGCAGCGTCGCCACCGACGACACCTCCACCACGTTCTGCCCGTACTCGAGGGCGAAGGGGCTCTGCCGCGCGGGCGAGCCCTTGGCCGGGGCGTCCGACGCCTTGGCGGGCTCCGCGAAGTGCAGCGCGCCCGACCGGACGAAGAGGTCACGGCCGTTCTCGCGCGCCAGATGCCGGAGGAACTCCCAGTCGGAGACGGCCGGTTGGGTGAGGAACTCGTACACCACCGAGGTGGCGTCGATCTGCCCGGTCCGCAGCCCCGCCCCCTCGGCGAGCTTCCGGGCGATCTGGTCCGCCGACTTCTGGTGGTAGGCGACGGTCCTGCGGCCCCGCTTCAGCCGATGGGCGCCGTCCTCCGCGCGGATCACGGTGAAGAGGCCCTCGTCGTCGGCCGCCCGCGCCTCGCAGCCGGTGACCTCGCCCTCGAAGAGGTCGTGGCTGCCCTCGGGCGTGACGGCCTCCAGCCGCAGGGCGCTGCCCAGTTCGATCCCCGTCGAGGCGAGCAGAGAGGCCCGGGACGGATCACGGAACCCGATCTCCACGCAGGCGGAGGCGTGCCCGCTCTCCTCGACGGTCGCCCACGCCAGGGCCGCGCTGTGAGGTGCGGACAGCCTGCTCCCGTCGGCCCACACGATGAGCGACGATGTGTGAGTCATCGTCATGTCCCGGTCTCCTTGGGTGAGTTGTCGGCGGTGTGTAGGTGGGGGGGGCAGGTGCGGAGCCGGTGGGTCACTGGCCCGTACTGCTGGGCAGCAGCAGCTCGTGGCCGGGGCGGACCCTCGACGGGTCGTCGATCCCGTTGAGCGCCGCGATGGCGCGCCAGTCCCCGGGGCGGCCGCTCTGGCGCGTGGCGACGGACTGCAGGGAGTCGCCCTGGACGAAGGTGTACGAGTCCCGTGAGGCGGGCGAACCCGACGTCGGGTTCTGCCCCTTGACCGCCGTGCCGACCTCCTCCAGCGTGACGTCGCAGAGCGCCCGCAGCGGGTCGCCCTGGGGCGAGAACCGGGTGTACGTCGCCTTGACCCTGCTGAGGAAGGCGAGGAAGGACACCGACTCGAAGGTGCCCCAGCGGAACCTGACCCAGGGCGGCGACGGCAGCTCGTTGCCCCGGCTGCCCTCGGTCGGCACGCAGTGCTCCATCAGCCGCTTCACGCGCCGGTCCACCGACTGCCCCTGCTGGTCCTTCTCGTCGAGCATCACGGTCATCGTCAGGACGCGCGGGCGGCTGCCGATGAACTCGGGGATGCCCGCCTGCTCCGCCGAGCGTGCAGGGTGGCGGGCCCACGAGACCTCCTTGACGAGGGCGATCTCGGCCGGGTTGAACTGGAAGGAGATCTCTTCCAGGAAGGGGCCGGGGTCGGCGCCGCCCGCACTGGGCGGCGCGTAGATCATCAAGACGGCCTTGACCATCTTGTCGTGGCAGTCGTTCGGCACGCCGCCTCCTTTCAGGCTCTCGGGGTGGCTCAGGCGAGAGGGAGGAAGCCCTCATGGACGAGTTCGATCTCCTCCATGGCCAGGTGTGTGCCCTCGGCGTCGAGCGCGGGACCGCGCCACGCCACGGGCATGACATTCAGCAGGTCCCACCGGGCGACCTCGGCGTCCGCGGCGTTCAGGCAGGCGATCCGCGCGGTCCGCCGCGTGGGACGGCGTACCGACTCCTGGACCCAGCGGCACGTCTCCATGGTCAGCCGGGTGACGGGCCTGGCCAGCACCAGCGGCGAGTACGTGATGTGGCGGGGCAGTTGGACGACGGAGTCGCTGATGCCGCCTTCGACGAACTCGTCCAGGTCCACCGACAGGGCGAGCCCGGTGCACCGCGTGAAGAACTCGAACCGCTTCCCGTCGATGGTCAACGAGAACCGGTGCGCGGCTGTGGTCTGCGTGGAGCTCTCAGGCACGGCTCATCCCCCTTCCTCGACGAGCGGCCCGCGCCGCGCCGCCGCGTCCCCGTCGACCGGCCAGCACAGCGGCCCGACGTTGCGGCGCGGGGAAGCCCCGGCTGCTGCTCCCATCGGCCGCGCCGACGGGCCGAGGATCAGCGGAGCGTCAGGCGCGACGGCGGTGGCCGGGGCACCGGTCAGCCGGTGATCCCGCCAGGCCGCCAACCGGGGCCGCATGCGCCCCGGTTCGGTCACCGGGCGCAGGCCGCCGCAGCACAGGCGCAGGGGGCGCGGCAGTACGACGGCGGTGCGGCGCACCACCTCCGGCCCCGCTTCCCGCGTGGCGGAAGCAGTGCGACGGCGCCTGCACTTCCCGCGTATCCAGCGCAGCATGGTCCTAGTTCCTGTCCCGTGATCGGTGGTCGAAGTCCTTGGCGTGGCGCAGGAATCGACCGCGCCGCACATGCTCCAGATCGAGGAGCTCATGGAGTGGCCAGTGGAGGTGATGGGCGAGGTACGCGATCTCGGAGTGGAGGTCGTCGGCCGCGTACGTCGTCATTCCCCCAGGCGGCTCCCGAGGTCGATGTCGAAGCCGTGACCGCACTCGGGGCACACCGTGGCGGCGAGGGAGGAGCCATCCGTGTTGATCTTCTCGTAGAACCTCTGGAGGTAGCCGAGGTCCGCCGCGAACATCTCCTCCACGATTCCCACGTGCACGTCCGTCAGGCCGCCGAGCCGGGTGATCAGCCTGCTGATGAGCACCACGGACAGATACGCGGGGTTGTCGCGGACCCGTGTGTCGGTGAGCGGGACGAGTTCGTCGCGCGCGGTCGCGAGCCGCATCACGCCCTCGCGGTGCACCGTCCCCCGGGAGTCGACGTAGCCGCGCGGCAGCGTGAAGGGGAACTCCGTACGGAGGGCCGCAGGTTCGGTCGGTGATCCTGCGGCCCCCGCGGCGGGCGAGGGCGCGGGGACCGGTGCGGGCGGGGGTGCCGCGGTGGCGGCGGGGCCCTCGGTCACACGCCCCCGCCGCATCAGTCCTCGACCTTCAGGTTCTCGCACTCGATGGTGACGGTCTCGTCCATCGCGCTGCTCTGATCCGCGTTGAGGTCAGCACTGACCCACTTGCTCACCCAGGCGCGTTCCAACGTCACACGCCGCATGGTCGTGCCCTTGTTGTCCTTCATCTCGATGGTCACGTTCTTCCGCGCTTTGGGGACGTCGCCCTCGTCCTGGATGATCTTGATCCAGTCGGTGAGCGCCTTGCTCTTGTCCATGCCGCGCGTGATCGTGATGCTGGGAACGGTCTTCTTCCCCGGCTGCTTCAGGATGACCTGCTTGCCGTCCTTGGTCGTGTGATGGGTGGTCACGGCCTCTTGCTCGAGGCTGATCCCGCTGATGGTCTTCAGCAGTTCGACCTGCACACCGTCGATCTGGAGGCCGAAGGTGTGAACGATGAACTGATCTGCCTGGTCCGGCATCGAATCTCCTTATTCCGAAGGGGAAGTGGAACGGTCAGACGGTCTCGTCGGGCTAGGCGCCGCCGCCCGAGGCGCCGGACAGCGACTCCTGCGAGAGCCGGAAGACGACGAACTCCGCGGGCTTCACCGGAGCGACGCCGACCTCGCAGACGACCTGGCCGGACTCGATGACGTCCGGCGGGTTGGTCTCCGCGTCGCACTTGACGTAGAACGCCTCCTCCGGCGTGCTGCCGAACAGCGCGCCCTGACGCCACTCGCCGATCAGGAAAGCGGAGACGTTGCGCCGGATCGTGGCCCACAGCCGCTCGTCGTTCGGCTCGAAGACGACCCACTGGGAGCCCTGGTAGATGGACTCCTCCAGGTAGTTGAAGAGCCGGCGCACGTTCAGGTAGCGCCAGGCGGCGTCGCTGGAGAGGGTGCGGGCGCCCCACACCCGGATGCCCCGGCCCGGGAAGCTGCGGATGCAGTTGATGCCCGCGGGGTTGAGCTGTTCCTGCTCGCCCTTGGTCACCTGCATGCCCAGGTCGAGCACGCCGCGCAGGACCTCGTTCGCCGGGGCCTTGTGGACCCCGCGCGCCTCGTCGCTGCGGGCCCACAGTCCCGCGACGTGCCCCGAGGGCGGCATCAGGAACCCCTTGCCGCTGGTGGGGTCGGCGACCCTGATCCAGGGGTAGTACAGGGCCGCGAACTTCGAGTCGAAGCCGGCCTCGTTCTGCCGCCACTCATAGACGTCGGTGGGCGTCATGTCCGGCAGCGGGTCGAGGATGGCCATGCGGTTGGCCATGTTCTCGCAGTGGTTGACCATCGCCATCTGGATGGCCTTGACCTGCTCGCGGTCGAGCGCGCCGCGCTGATAGGCGGCCATCAGGTCGGGAGCGACGACCATCGTCACGTCGTCGATCGCCTCCAGGCCGGACAGACCGGAGCGTCGGCTGACGTCGCCGACGTATCCGCCGACCACGTCCTTGGCACCCGTCGCGTCTGTCGCGTCCGTCGCATCCGTGGCACCGGCGTTGTCGGCCGCCTGGGCCGCCTGCTGCGTCAGGGAGAGCGAGGTCTTCTCCGGCAGGGCGAGCGCGGTGCTCGTCGCCGTGGCCGGGGGCTCCTCGAACAGGACGTACTGGGAACGCTCCTTGACCTGCGTGACCACGTACTGCGGCGATGACTTGTCCCCGCTCACCTCGAAGGTCTCCACCGGGGCGCCGTCCACCTTCACCGTGAGGGTGTATGTGTCGGAGGCACCGGAGGCACCGGAGGCACCGGAGTCGCCGTCCTTGCCGCCTGTCTTGGGCTTCTCACCCGCCGGGCGGCGCGGCTTGCCGGAGGAGTCGGTGTCGGGGGCCTTGCGCCGGACGTCGAGCGAGACGTCCCGTCCGGCCGCGGCGGGGAGCGCCGCGACACGGAAGCCGCCGAGCTCCAGAGGACCGGCGGCATTGACGGCCGCAGTCCCGGTTCCGGCGGTGGCCGTGGACTGACCGCCGACGCGGACGACATAACAGGTGCCGCCGCCGTTCGCGAAGAACCCGTAGACGGAATGCCCGAGGTAGGAGCCGTCGCCGAACTCACCGAACGTCTTGACGTACTGGCTCCAATTCGTGATCCGGACGGGCTCGTTGAGCGGGCCCTGTTCGGCGAAGCCGACGAAGGCGGCGATCGCGGTGCCCACGCCGTCCACCGGACGGGAGCCGCCCGCCACCTCCTCCATGAACACGCCCGGAGACAAGTAGTTCGGCATCCAGCTGTCCTTTTCTGAAGTGCGACTGAGAGGGCGATCAGGCAGCGCGCTCGCGCTATGTGTCACGGCGTCATATCGGCTCTGCACAAGGCATGTTGGCGACCCGTGAGGGTGTGCGGCTGATCTGGTCGGATCATCGTCAGTCCGTTTTGGACCTGTCAAATGAATCCAGGGACTTCGCCGGAATGTCCACCAAGGATTGTTCTAAATCTCGGGCGCATCAACTTCCGTCGTCCGCCGTCTACTTTCTCCCGCTTACGAGCGGTGCGGCCGACTGGGACGCTGGAATGTCGCCGACGTCCTCGCGCGTCCGCTCAAGAGGCCCAGCGGTCGAGCGCCGCCTTGGTGGCGGGCCCGTACGTTCCCGGAACATCGGACGCGACCTGGTCCGCCACCGCGTCCCAACTCTGGAATCTCCGCACGGACTTCTCCGTGTCGGCGTCGAACTCCCCGTACCGGTGGCCGTGGTAGAAGCCGATCGAGTAGAGCTGCCGCTGCATGGCTTCCACCGCGGCTCCCCGGTCGCCCCGCTTCAGCGTCGGTGACGCGGAGGCGGGCGAGGACGAGGAGGCGGACGGGGCCGGGTGCGAGGGAGTCGGCCGGGCAGGCCCGCGCGAGGAGGGCGGGGCGGGCGCACGTCCGGTGTCACCCGAGGCCCCGGCCCGGTGCGAGGCCCGGTCCCGCGCAGGGTCCCGAGCGTCGCCGCGCGCCCCGTCCGAGCTCGGCCGGGAACTCTTGCCGCGTCCCGCCCCCTTGGTGGCCCCGGCGCTGTCGGACGTCGCACCGCCCGAGGGGGACGCGCTCGGCCCGCCGCTTCCGCCCGTCGGCCGCCCCGTCCCGTCCGAGGGAGCCCACGAGGCGGGCAAGCCGTCCCGCGAGGGTGGCGCGGCGTGGCTCTTGGAGCGTTCGATCCCCTGGATGCCGGCGACGACGACGCAGGGGATGGCGACCGCTCCCAGCGCGGCGAGGACCGGCGGCCGTCGCAGCGGGGAGCGCCGTCGATGGGTGCTGAATTCCGGTGCGTCCCGCTGGCTGTGGCCCATGAGAGATGGTGCTTCCTTCAATTCATCGATGTGGTGTCGCCCCCTGGCTATCAGAAAGGCCCAGTAAGCAGCCCGGGGAATTGCACTTCCATCGACTTTCGGCGCCCACTGAGTCAACCTTTGACGGGCCCGGGGCGCTGCCTGCCGGGGCAGAATGAGAATCGGCACAGAGGCGACTGAAGATGAGTTCCACTGCTGAACCCAGTCATCCCTTTCCCCCGAGGGCCTCTCGTGTCGCTGTCGGCCCGGCCCGGATCCTGTCATCGGCCGGGCCGGCCGATTTCCCGGACAGGGGCCGGACAGAGACATGGCCTATTGTTTCCTCGTGCCTGCGCCGCATATCCGGGCACCTGTCGCAGTGAGGAAGCAGCAGTGGCAATCCGCGTTCTGATTGTTGATGACCAGAGCCTCATCCGCTCAGGTCTGCGGTCGGTCCTCGAGGCCGACGACGAGATCGTCGTGGTCGCAGAGGCCGCCGACGGGGCGGAGGCCGTCAGCGCCACCCGCGAACACCGGCCCCAAGTGGTCATCATGGACCTCCACATGCCCCACATCGGCGGAGTCGAGGCCACCCTCCAGCTCATGCGCCTCGAAGAAGTCCCACGCGTCCTGGTGCTCACCACCTTCAACACCGACGACCTCGTGATCGAGGCGCTCCAAGCGGGCGCGGCGGGGTTCCTCCTCAAGGACCTGCGGACGGAAGAGCTCGTCGCCGCGGTCCGCACGGTCGCGGCGGGCGGCACCGTCATGTCCCCCGAGATCATGACGAAGCTGGTGAGCCGGGCGCACGCCCGTATGCCGGTCGGCTCCAACGGGCTGCGGGAGAAGATCGATTCCCTCACGGACAGCGAACGCGAGGTCCTCACCCTCATCGGCGCCGGCTACACCAACCAGAAGATCGCCGAGGCGCTCCACCTCTCCCTGGCCAGCGTCAAGACGTACGCCTCGCGCATGCTCGCCCGCCTCGGCCTGGACAACCGCACCCAGGCGGCGATCCTCGCGTACGAGGCGGGCCTGGTCGGCGCCGAGCGTCCGCGCCCACCGCGCAAGTGACCCTGATCCGCTGACGGTGGTCCGGGCACCGGTCCGGGCCGAGCGGTTCAGCGCGCGGTCGGCTGTGCGTCCGCAGTGCCGAGCAGGCGGTGTCGCCGCCGGAACTCGGCGAGATGCTGATGGACCGCCGCGACCGTGACCGGCGTGCCGTGCCGCCTGCCGACCCCGCTCCGGGACGCCTCCCGCACGACGGCCGCGGGCGCCGGTTCCTCGCCCCCCTCCTCGTACAACCGCGCCCAGACCCGGTAGAGCTGGAAGTCCCGAAGGTGGCGGTGCAGCACCCCTGACCCGGCGGGCGCGCTGCCCGGCCGGTCACCCAGGAAGTCGGCGAGCTCGTCGGCGTGCGGCTCCCGGCCGTGCCGTACGACGAAGGCGTCCCACCCCAGGTAGTAGCGATCCGCCGTGGTCAGCTCACGACTGGCCAACTCGCCGTGTCCCGAAGGGGATTCACTGGAGACCTCGGGCGGCAGCGGGGGCGACGCGGGCAACTTGTGGGCCTCGATGCCGGGAAACGGCTCGGGACGAGGACTCGGCTGGTCGTCCGACTCCACGGTGCTCGCCGGTTCTTCTCGCCTGGCGGAGGCCGGAGTTGGCTCCGGATCGACGTGGACGTCAGGTTCTTCCGTTTCGATCTCCGGCACCGTCTCGGTGGTCGGTTCCGGCGGCTGAGCGTGAGCCCCCGTCGCCTCGGGCTTGGGGGCGGAGGGCAGCAGCACCGGATCAACTCCCGCGGCGGCGAGCCCGGCGGGGGCGGTCTCGGCCAGCGGGACCCCGTACCGGGCCAGGCGCAGAGGCATCAGCGCCTCGACGGGCGCCCGGCGCCGCCAGCCGCGGCCGTAGCGGGACCGCAGGCGGGCCTGGTAGATGAGCCGCTCCTGTTCGAGCTTGACGACCTGCTCGTACGAGCGCAGCTCCCACAGCTTCATGCGCCGCCAGAGCCGGAAGGTGGGAAAAGGCGAGAGCAGCCAGCGGGCCAGGCGCACGCCCTCCATGTGCTTGTCGGCGGTGATGTCGGCGATGCGGCCCACGGCGTGGCGCGCGGCCTCGACGGCGACGACGAACAGGACGGGGATGACGGCGTGCATGCCGACGCCGAGGGGATCGGGCCAGGCGGCGGCGCCGTTGAAGGCGACGGTGGCGGCGGTCAGCAGCCAGGCTGTCTGACGCAGCAGCGGGAAGGGGATGTGCAGCCAGGTCAGCAGGAGGTCCAGGGCGAGCAGGACGCAGATGCCGGCGTCGATGCCGAGGGGGAAGACCAGGGAGAAGTCCCCGAAGCCCTTCCGCTCGGCGAGTTCGCGTACCGCCGTGTACGAACCGGCGAAGCCGATCGCCGCGATGACCACCGTGCCCGCGACGACCAGGCCGAGCAGTATGCGGTGTGTACGTGTCAACTGCGTCGCGGCCACCCGCGAACCCCCTCCTGCGGATTTTCAACTGGAGCTCGATCATCCGGAGTTGGTGAGCGCGAAGGTGTCGGCGTTGAGCGAGTATGCGCGCCGAAAGTTGACAGTTCGACGAGCCGACCAGAACTGGGCGTTCAGCCCGACAGTCCGCGCCGCCGCACTCCCCGCACGACCGCGAGCGCGCCCACGGTCAGGAGTGTCACGCCGAGCCCCGCGTAGAGCGCCACGGAACTCCCCGTGATGGCGAGATCGCCTTCGGGAGAGGGGCTGCCCGACGGAGCGGAGTCCTTCTTCGCGGATACGGTCGACGGCACGGCACCGGCCTCCACCTTCGACGGCGTGGACGCGGCCGGAGTCGAGGACGGCTGGCCCGGCCTCCCGGGCCCAGGTCCTTGCTATGCGTGTGCGCCGTGCCCGGGGGCCGCCGATGGTCGACCCGGAGATCCTGAAGATGACAATGCGGGTCGCCCGACGCCCCGTATCGGAGAGAGGGGCGAGCGGCCGCGGAGACCAGGTGCGGGTGCCGTCGCCGGTGGTGTCAACTTCTGCGCGCTTCCCATCAACTTGCGATGGTGTTCGCAGCCGGAACGCGGTCGTGGGGCACCGGACTGGTTTGAATACTGAAGGCACGCCAAGGACCCAAGGAAGTTGTGCCTGACTGTGTGCTCCCACCCCCTGCTCGACGCCACGCTCCGCCGCTGGGGACTCGATCGGGCATGGCCGCCCCGCCGCATCCGGCCGCGTGCGGCCGACGCACGGCTGTGGGATCTGGCGACGGCCTCGGTGGCGCTGGCGCTCACACTGCTGGCGGTCTCCACCCGGTACCGCACCGGGATCGTCTCCGGCCCGGCCGGGTCCGTGGCCATGGCCACGGCGTACGCGGCGACTCTCCTCTTGCGCCGACGGATCCCGGAGCTGGCCGCGGTCACCGGCGTCGCGGCCACGCTCGTGACCGACGACCCCACCCCGTTGATCTTCAGCACCTGGGCCCTGGTGCGCTTCGGGGGCCGGGCGCGGCTGGTCTCGGTGACAGCTCTCGCGCTGGCGTACGTCCTGACGCGGCCGCTGCTCGGTCAGCCCCTCGTCTCCACCACCGTCCTCCACCAACTGGGCGTCCACGTCGTGCTGATCGCCGCGGCGGCCCAGGTGCTGCGCAGACAGGAGCGGCTCAACTCCCTGTTCCGCCGGCAGATGCGCAGGGTGCGGGGCGGCGTGGACCAGGCGACGCGCTACGCGGTGCTCGAAGAACGGACGAGGCTCGCCTTCGACATGCACGACGGCGTCGGCCATCAGGTGGCTGTCGTCTCCCTGCAGGCCGCCGCGGTCAAGGTGCACGCCGAGCGGCCCGACAAGGTGCGGGAGGGCGCCGAGGTGATCGAGGAGGCCGCCCGGGCCGTCATGGCGGAGCTGCGGGAGATCCTCGACATCCTGCGCAAGGCCCCGGGCGAACTGTCGCCGCCCGCCCGCCTGGTGGACGTGGGATATCAGGTGTTCCTCGAATCGTTGGTGCGGAACATGCGGGCGATCGGAGTGCAGGCCGCCTGCTCGGTCGAGGGCACGCCCGTTCCGCTGCCGCAGCAGATCCAGTCGACCCTCTACCGCATCGGCCAGGAAGGTCTCACCAACGCCGTCAAGCACGCGCCCGGGGCGGACATCGACATCACCCTGACGTTCGATCAGGAGTGGGTCGACATCTCCGTGCGCAACGGGCCGCGTACCGATGCGGGCCCCGCGCTGGGAGGCACCGGAGCCGGGCTGCGGAATCTGCGCACCCGCGTACACCTGCTCGGCGGCCGCTTCGAGTCGTGCTCCACGGCCGCGGGCGGATTCCTGCTGAGCGCGCGCATGCCCCTGCCGGAGGACTGAAGGGCGTACGTGGTGTCGAGACCGTCACGGGGGCGGCGGCTGCGCGGGGACGGGCACGGCCACGCACACCCGAAAGGTGCCCTCCGAAGTGACGCCCGTCTCCAGCCGTCCGCCCACGTCGGCCGCCCGGGTCCGCAAGCTGGTGAGCCCGATGCCGCCCGCGTCCCGGGCCGCCGACGCGGCGGTGCTGACCCGGTTGAGGACTTCCAGCTCCACCTCGTCCGTGAGGAAACGCAGCTGGAGACTGATGGGTGCGCCGCCCCCGTGCTTCACCGCGTTGGTCAGCGACTCCCGGCCGCAGTGGCGCAGCGCCTCGTCGACGCTGTGGGGAAGTGGCCGGGCCCGGCCGCTCTGATGGAAGGAGACGTCGACACCGGCGGCGTTCAGATTCGCCACGAGAGCCGCCGCGAACTGCGCATACGCCGGGCCCTCCTTCCGTGCGTGATCGGCATCGCCGCGCAGGACGTCGAGCGTCTCGCGGAGGTCCCGCACGACTCCACGCGCGGCCTCCTCCATGGTGGTCACCCGATGTTCCGCCTCTGGGGGAAGGTCCGGGCAGGTGCGCAGCGCGGACGCCTGGAGGGTGAGCACCGTGGCGTGATAGCCGAGGCTGTCGTGAATGTCGAAGGCCAGCCTCGTGCGCTCTTCCAGCACGGCCAGGTCGGCCGCCTGGTCGACGGCGCGCTCGACCGCCACGAGGCGTTGGCGCAGCAGCCCCGTGACCTGGCGCCGCCTGCGCATCAGATCGCCCACCGCCGCGGGGAACCAGACCTCGGTCACGGTGTAGTACGCCACCGACGACAGATCCGTCAGCACGGTGCCCACCCACGCGCGCGTGGCGACGTAGAACAGACCCGCGACCACGATCGCGGCCCAGCGGAACCGCCCGCCGTACGCCCCCAGGGCGTACGAGGCGAAGAGGAGAAGCGTCAGGTCGTCGGAGGCGAGGGTGCTCAGCAGCGCCACAGCCACGGCCAGGTGCGGCGATGTCCGGCGGATGAGGAGCACGGTGGACGCCATGGCCGTCACCAGGACCGAGCTCCAGTAGGCGGGGGTCAGCCCGCTGGAGTGCGCGTTGTCCAGGGCCAGCAGGGACACCCCGCAGGCGAGGACGCACGTGGCGACGTCGACCAGGCGGGCCCGCTGTGCATGCTTCAGCGCACCGACGGCGTGACGTCGGCCCGATAGCGTCTTCAGTGCAAGAAGCCTCATTCTCCGCCGCTCGGGATGTCCCGGAATTGGTTCGGGCACCGGATCCCCGGGTCCCGTCAAATGATCCTGCGTTGTCCCGCTATGTCGGCTGGTGTCTGTGCAGGATCACGTGCGGAGTGGGCGGCGATACGCGCGATTCCGTCAATCGGCCCCGCGCGAGGCACAGGATCCTGCGCCCCTCCCGCGCCGCCGCGAGGGTGCCGCAGGGCGGGGACGAGCCGGAAGTGGCAGGCGGAGTGCACCTACGGCAGGTGGGGGAGTGCACCTATGGCGGCCGGAGTCCACTTCCGGCTCGACCGCGGGCCGCGGCGCGGCTCCTACCGTTCGTGTGCGGCCTGGTGTCGGCAGGTGCCGGGCCGTCCAGCACGGCGCAGGGGCCATCTGTGAGGTTCCTGCGCCCGGGTCCGGGCCGGGCCGACGCCTTGTGTCCCCGAGCCGTCGGCCCGGCCCGGCACCAGTGTCTGGAGCACCTCCGCCTCCTCCAACTCCGGTGGAGGAGACAGTCGTTGACACACTGCGGATGCGAAGAGGTGGGCGCATGACTACTCCCGTCCTGGCTTCGAGGCCACAGCAACCGGCGGCGGGCCCGCAGGCTCCGGCGCGGAGAACGTCGACCGCTTCGGCGCAGGGGCCCGCGGCCCCGCAGCGTGAACGGGCGAGAGGGCTCAAGGAATGGGCCACGAACCGACTGCGGGAAAAGCACCGCCGAACGCGCACCGGGGCGGTTCTTCAAGCCGTCTCCGGGGCGGGAACCGGAGAGAGCGTACTTCCGTCGAGGTCGAAGGTGACGGAAGTCAAATTCTCGCCCGGCATGGGGGCCGCGGTATACGACGCGATCCCCGACGGATTGAAGGGGGAGCTCGCCCCGGGGGACATCGCTTCCTTGATCAAGCACGACGTCATGGCGAAGGCAGGAACTCTCTGCGTGGGTGACGAGGAGCAGATCCGGCTCAAGGGGAGCAGTGCGTTCTGGAACTATTCCGGATACCTGGCGTACGCGCTGCGCCCTGTTCCCGGCAAGCGCCGTGTCACCGATCCGGAGGGTTCCGTCGAAGCCGCGTACTGCGATTCCGGGAGCCGGTCCCAGGGGCGCAGCAGCGAGCAGGGCCTGTCGCTCGGCCTGTCGGGCGCCTATGGAATCAATCCGATTCCCAACCCCAGCAATGTCGCCCCCAACGCCACTTGGTCCGCGAAGAAGGGTGCCGTGTCCGGAAACGAATCCAGCTATCAGAATTCAGGCACCGTTCGTTACGGTCCGGGCGTGCATCACTATGAGGTGCCGCTCGAGGTGTCCGTCCGGGTGCACTACACAAAAACGAAGCACTGCTACGCGCCCTGGGTGATGGGTCGGAGCAAGAAGGATGTCACCCTCGGTCGGCTTGGATATTCCGTCGATGGAGAGCCGCAGCACGAGGGCCGAGGCGATCTTTCGAAGTACGAAGAAGTTTTCAGAATGACTGTCGCGTGCGCGGTTCCTGCTGTTCTCGATGGACCGGCCGTCGCATGGGTGTAGGTCTCATATTCCTAGTTGGGGTGGTAGTCGGTGACATGGCTCGATGACCTGGTGGCCGGGGCTACGGAGGACTGCCGGCGGCGGCAGGCGGCCACACCGCTCGCCGCGGTGCGGGAGAGCGCCGACAGACGCCCCGCGCCCCGCGACGTCCGCACCGAGTGGGCGGGCCCCGACGTGGCCGTGATCTGCGAGGTGAAGCGCGCCAGCCCGTCGAAGGGGCGGCTCGCCGACATTCCCGCGCCCGCGAACCTCGCCGCCCAGTACGCACGCGGCGGAGCGGCGGCGATCAGCGTGCTCACGGAGGAACGGCGGTTCCTCGGTTCGCTGGACGACCTGTCCGCCGTGCGCGACGCCGTGCACGTGCCCGTACTGCGCAAGGACTTCATCGTCTCCGAGTACCAGGTGTGGGAGGCCCGGGCATGCGGCGCCGACCTGGTCCTGCTGATCGTGGCGGCGCTGGACGACGCCCGGCTCACCGCCCTCCACGCACTCGTCACGGAACTCGGCATGACGGCCCTCGTGGAGGTCCACGACGAGGAGGAGGCCGCACGGGCTGCTGCCCTCGGCGCGGGGCTGATCGGGGTGAACGCCCGCAACCTCAAGACGCTCGAGGTCGACCGCGACACCTTCGCCCGCGTGGCGCCCCTGCTGCCCGGCACGGCCCTGAAGGTGGCCGAGTCCGGAGTGCGCGACGCACGCGACGTGATCGCATACGCGCAAGCGGGCGCGGACGCGGTGCTGGTGGGCGAAGCCGTGGTCACCGGCTCGGACGCGGGCACAGCGGTCAGCGCCCTGGTCGCGGCGGGCAAGGGCGGACGAGACGGTCGGGACAAGGGCGCGGGCGAGGGGCCGAGCGAGGGACCGAGCGCCTCATGAGCGCGGCCCTGTTCATCAAGATCTGCGGACTGCGGACGGAAGCCGACGTGGCGGCCGCGGTCCGGGCCGGAGCCGACGCGATCGGCTTCGTGTTCGCCGAGAGCCCTCGCCGCGTCGACGCCGCCACCGCACGGGACCTGGCGCGGGCGGTTCCCGAGCACGTCCTGACCGTGGGCGTCTTCCGGCGGCAGCCGCTGGCCGAGGTGCGCGCCCTGACGGAGGCCAGTGGCGTCCGGGGCGTCCAGCTCCACGGTGACGAAGGCAGCGAGTACTACACGGCCCTGGCGCAGCCGCACCGCACGCTCATCCGTGCCGTCGCCGCGCAGGGGCGCCGCGCACGCCGCGGCGAGCTCGACGAGGACCTGCTGCTGCTCGACGCCCCCGCGCCCGGCACCGGACGGGCCTGGGACTGGGCGGCCCCCGACTTCACTCCGCCCGAGGGGCGCTGGCTCCTGGCCGGCGGACTCACCCCGGAGAACGTGAGAGAGGCCGTCCGCTGCACCGAGCCGTGGGGAGTGGACGTCTCCAGCGGGGTGGAGCGGGCCCGGGGCGTCAAGGACCCGGCTCTGATCGCCGCCTTCGTCGACGCGGCCCGCGCTGCCGCATAGGGCGGGAAGAGGCGCGACGGCACCATCCCCGTGCGACCGTTCGGAGGGCCCCTTCGTGCTGGGTGACTTCATAGAGGCGGACAGTTGCGTAATTTATGAGGCTATGAGCGAGGAACTGGCTGATTCAGGCATCTCTGATGAGATCGACCTGAAGATCCTTCATGCGCTGCAGCTGGCGCCCCGTGGGAGCTGGTCCGGGGTGGGCAAGGCCCTCTCCATCGGCGCCACGACGGCCGCGCGCCGGTGGCGCCGGCTGGAGGAGGAGGGGATCGCCTGGGTCACGTGTCATCCGCCGAGGGAACCCGAGACCCGGTTCGGAATGATCGAGATCGACTGTGAGTACGGCAAGGCGGAAGAGGTCGCCCAGGAGCTCTGCTCGGACCCCTGCGCCTACACCGTCGATGTGGCCAGTGGAACCGCGGATCTGTTGGTCATTGTGGCCGCGCGCTCCTACGAAGCCTTGGCGGCCTACGCGCTGGGGCGATTCCAGCGTCTCCGGCACGTCCGGGCGGTCCGCACGCACATGGCCGTACGGACCTTCACCAACGCCAGCCGATGGCGGCTCGGGGCGCTGGACAGCTCGCAGCAGGGCCTGATCCGCCGCACCTTCCCCAAGGGAGAGTCGGCGCCGTGGACCGAACTGACCGACGCCGACTGGGAGATGGCGCTGGAGCTGGGCCGGGACGGCCGAGCCTCCATCGCGCGGCTCTCCGAAGTCACCGGCATGAACGAGTCGACGACCCGGCGCCGTCTCGAACGCCTGCTGGGCAATGGCCAGTTGACGCTGCGCACCGAGGTGGCCCGCTCGGCCACGGCGACTCCCGTGCACGCGGTCTTCTACGCGGACGCCGCGGTGGGGCAGCTGGAGTACATCGCGGGTCTGCTCATGCGCCGGCTCGAAGTGCGGGCCGTGTTCTCCCCGGTGGGCCCCAGCAACCTGGGCTTCGTGGTCTGGGTGAGCTCCCTGGAGCATCTGCAGCAGTTCGAGAAGCACATCACGCAAGGGCACTACCGCCTGGTCATCCGCGACCGCAAGCTGATCCTGCGCTCCGTCAAACGCGTCGGCCGCATCCTCGACGACCGCGACCGGGCGGTGGGGCACACCCCCGCGGACCTGCGGCACGCGGACCGCTGACGTGGACGCCCGCGCAACGCCGAGGACGCCGAGGCCGGACAGCGGCGGCGCGAGCCGCTCGAAGCTCTCGCGGGGCTTGGCCGTGCTGAACGCATTTCGGTCGGGCGAGAGCGAAGTGACGCTCTCGGAGCTCGCCCGACGCACGGGGCTGCCGAAGCCCACCGTGCACCGGCTCATCGCGGAACTTGTGGACCGCGGCTATCTGGAACGCGGCCGACAGGGGCTGAGGCTGGGCCACTTGCTGTTCACGCTCGGCTCCCGTGCCCCGTTGCAACGGCACCTGCGCAGGATCGTTCTGCCGTATCTGGAAAGTCTGCACGAGGCGACGCGCGGCAGCGCCCAGCTGTCCATGCCGGACGGTGTGAACGTGACGCACCTCGACAGCGTCTGCGCGCCGCGGCCGACCGCTGCCGCCGTCTCGCGCGACAAACACCGCTCGCTGTGCGACAGCGCGGCGGCCCGGGTGCTGAGCGAACCGGGGCTTCCTTACGTGATCCTGACGGACCATCAGTCGACGATTGCCGTCTCCGCCCCGATCCTGGATCCGCTGGACCACGCGATGGCCGCCATCACGGTGATCAGTGCCATCCGCCGACCGCAGCCGCTGGCCACCGCCCGCCAGGTCCGGCGCGCGGCCGCCGACATCTCCCGGCAACTGCGCCCCCTCGCTCACGGCTGAGCCGACGGCCGTGGCCGTCATGGTCGGTGATGCGGTGGAAGTCCCGTGCCCCAGGACCTCCACCGCACCCGCGGGGCAGCCGGGCAGTGCTCCCCCTTCGCGAAACCCCCGCCGACGGCAGCCGACGCGGACACGGCGTCGAAGCCGACGAGGGCTGCCGTCCCAGCTCCACGAGAGCTCCGGCACGAAGCGCGCGAGGCTCCGCGCCGCTCGGAAGGGGCCGCTGCAGGGGCATCACATGTGTCATTCGACGGTGAGGTGGGTGATGTCTCAACGACGCCCAACCGATGAACGGCTGTGCACAGAAAGGGAATTTAGGCGCAGAAGTGCGGCAGGGTCCATCGGGTGTTTCACGGAGTGGAACGTGCCCCTGGGAATACGGAACTGTCAACCATCGAGGACTGGACCGAGTTCAAATTATGAAACATCTTGGGGGTGACACTGTGGAAGTGATGAGTGTCAGGCCCTTGGTCTCGGCCGGGGCTGCATCTGAAATTCCCATCCAGCGCGACCTTTTCGCGCCAGCAATAAGGAACTCCCCATGTCTGACAAGAAGTCTCGCCGTTCCCGTTTCACCGTCGTGGTCGGCGGAGCCGCCGCGGTGGCTCTGGGCGCCATGCTTTTCAGTACGGGACCCGCGGTGGCGGCGCCCGAGGCCCCGACCACCTCTCCGGTGATCGGCGCGGTCGATACCAATGCCGCGCCGCTCATCGTTCGCTCGACTCCCTACGATGAGGCCGAAAACCTTGGGCAGATGGTGTCCCAGACCAAGGTCGTGCTCAAGTGCAAGATCGATGACGGCAAGGAGATCGTCCGCGACGGCGAGAAGTCGCGCACCTGGTACAAGCTCGACACCTCGCGGTCCGACGGCCGTCCGGAAGTACCCGGCTGGATCGCCGGCATCTACACGAAGGTCGCGGACGACGCGAATGTCCCGCAGTGCTCCACCGCGTCCACCAAGCAGTCGGTGCCCGACGGGGCCCTCGACGACGCCGTGGGCGGCTGACCCGGACACGTGCCTTCCGCTGGGACGGGCGTGGCGAACGTCTCCGTCGTCCCAGCGGAAGGCGTCACCGCGAAAGCCCTCCGCGGCTCATGCTCCGGTTGCCCAGAAGTCGAGGTCCCGCTGCTGACGATCGGAGAGATGGAAGTAGGTCGTCACATCGTCCGGGCGTACGCTGCTCTTTGACGATGCGGCGTCGAAGGCCCTCTTGTAGGCAGCTGCCCGGTCATATGCCGCACGGGCTCCGAATTCCCGCAGGGCGGCCATGATGTCGTCGTACAGACCCCTGTGCCTACGGTCGACGTGCGGGACATAGGCCGGGACTCCCCTCGCCATCGCCCTGCCGTTCCGAAATATCTCGACAGCAGTGTGATAGGCCCCGGAATTCATGAAAGCGACGATACCGAGCGTCAGTGGCAGGACAGTTTCGCGGCGGCCGTACAGACTGTCCGCACTCAGGAGACCGGCCGCCAGCAGGATGTCGCAGGTGCCGCCCGACTGGGCACCGGCCGAGGGAAAACCCTGGTCGGCGCTCTCCGCTGCGAACACTCCATAGGGTTCCCAGCGATTCACTCCGGTGCCGTGATCGAATCGATGTTCTTTCAGGGACTGTTGCAGGCCGCACTTCTTGAACGCGTCAGGCATTTCGGCGAATTCATCGTCAGAGAGCACCATGAGACGGCCCGGATCGCCGATCGGGGCGCCCTGTCGTCTGATGCCGTTCACGCCACCGGACTCGACAAGAGCCTTCTCCAGCGCGGCCCGGGATCCCTCGTCCTGCACGCCACCGGGCTGGATCACCTGCCCGAACCCGAGGCCGTACAGGGCGGCACTCTCGTACGTCCAGCCCTTGAGCTCCTGATGGTCAGGAAGTTCCGGGATCCGCTCCCGCCGGGCCCGCAGCAGTGGATTGTCGAAGGTGTGATTCCGCGTCCTCCTCTGGAACTCGCCGAACCGCTTCCGCAGCGAATCGACGGTACCGACACGGGAGTTCACCGCACTCAGTAATTCAGCCACGCGGGGCAGGTTCTCCCGGGCCGTGTCCTTGTCGCTGAGGAGCTGCCACATGGTTGTCCCGAAGGCGCTGACGGCACGTACCTTGGTCAGCAGATCGGAGTACCGGTATCCGGGCGCGTTCACGGCATCGCTGCCTGTCACCGACGGCCTGCCCAGCTCGGTGAGCACCCAGTCGAGCACCTCCGTCCGCAGGAACGACTTGTCCGCCTGCTGCTTGAACTGATCGGCCTTTTGCGGGGCCGGCCAGCGGCCGATCTGGTCCGAGGTGGGGGAGAGCGGATCGAGCAGCGTCGAGTCGAACACCTCCCGGAGCGACCGGGGCTTCCCCTGGAAATGTACGGTCTGTTCTCCCAAGGGGCTCCGATACACCGCCTCCAGTACCCCCTTCAGCGGTTCCGCCTTCTTGTCGAAGGCTCTGCCCACCTGGCCCGGGTTGTCGAGAATGGCAAGGCTGACCCCGGCTTCGAAGCACTTGGCCTTGGTGATCTCCTCCTTCAGCTCGACTGCATCGTGTCGGGGCTCCAGCTCGCGTATACCCGTCAGGTCCCCGTTCTTCTGACGGAGCAGCATCTTCGTCCGCTGCGTGTGCGGATCCTGGGCCCTCGACGTGGTTTGAGGCGTGAACACGGAACTCCCTTCTAGCGCATCCGCTTGGCGACGTCCTTGCGCAGCTTCGGCAGGTAGTCGTACAGCTTCTGGCCGGGGCACGCCGTCACGTTGACGTCGCGGTGGCTCGTGATGACATCCACGGGGACGACGGTGCCCGGCGGGTGGGGGTTGGTGCCGCCGCCGCCCGCGGAGGTGAGGTCCACGTCGCCCTTGGGGTCGAGGCCGTACTGGCCGAGCTTCCACGCGAGGAGGTCGGCGAGGCTGTTGCGCAGGGCCTTGCTCGGCTTGGGGTGGGGGCCGGTGTTCTCGCCGCCCTCGCTGTTGTCGGGCTCGAAGTTGCCGAGGGCGGCCACCCCGAAGGTGTTGGTGTTGAACCCCTGGGCGTGGCCGCCGAGGATGCCGGGGATGTCGCTGCCCGGCCGCATCTCGGCCGACCCCTTGCGGCCCTCCCAGATGCCACCGAAGCGGTCCACCACGAAGTGGTACGGGAAGTCTCCGTACCCTTGGTTCTCAATGAGGTTGACGTAGATGCCGTTGATGATCTGGGGGACCTGGGCGCGGGTGTAGGAGTTGTTCCCCGTGACCGTGTGGTGGGTGAGTGCCGCCTTGAGGGACGGCTGCAGCTTGTAGCCCGGGTCGGCTATGGACTCGTCCGCACCCCAGTCGGCGCGGGAGTTGACGACCGGCCGGCCGGGCCGCGGGGGATGCTGGCCGGGGGCGGACTTCGCTGCGGGTGAGGGGGTCTTGGGGTCGACCGAGGAGTTCTTGGGGTCGACCAGGGCCAGGCGGAGGTCCTTCGGCAGAGCGCCGCCGGGCGTGGTGACCCTGAGCTGGACGCCGTCCGCGTCGCCGGAGTAGAAGCTCGGTGCCCCCGCTCGCTGCGCGGCCTCGTTCACCGACTCCCCCAACTCAAGGGGCACGTCCTGCCAGGTGCCCCACTTGCCGTTCTTGTGGAAGCGCGCGCCGGCCGTCGTGCCCGGCGCCATGGAGGAGTCCTTCTTCCAGCTCAGGCCGAGCGTGGAGAAGCTCTTGCCGGTCAGCTGCTCCGTGGAGAACGTCTGCGTCGTGGGCGACGCTCTCTTCCGTTGCGTCTGCGCCGACAGCTCGTCGGTGCGCCTGCCGGCGGTGTCCGTCAACGGCACCTGTTCGACCTGTGCCCTGCCTCCGGTCCGGGACGCCGTGGGGGCGGGTGCCGCGCTGGTGGGTGCGACGGCCGAGACGGTGGCCGCAACGGCGATGAGTCCTGTTGTTGTGGCCAGGATTTTTGTGCGGACGTTCACTTTGTTCTCCCTATGGAATTCGCGTGCCAGTCAAGGGAATTGAGTGCATCAACGGATGCGTGCTCGATGGTGCATGCCAATACCCGTACGGAAAACGCGTCACTGGTTGATTGCAACGGCCATCCGGCTAGTTCTCCTCCAGCGCCGTGTCGGCGATGAAGTCCAGCGCCTCCTCCGGCGGCGAATAGGGAGGCATGAAGGCCGCCGCCCGCACATCGCGGTAGGCGCGGGCCAGCGGATGCCGTGCGTGATAACTGGCGCCTCCGGTCAGGCGCATGGCCAGATCCACGACCTGGACGGCCGCGCGCTCGACGACCAGGCTCACGCTCTGGCACGCCTTCATCATGCCGCGGCCCGTCTCGTCGGTGATCGACTGCGGCCTGTTCCGCTGCAGGCAGGAGTCGAAGTCCCGCAGCGCCGTGCCGAGTGTGCCCCGGGCGGCCGTCAGCGCGATCTCCATCTCGGCCAGGGCGCTTCTGGCGCCCGCCGAACGCGCTCGGGTCCGGCCCGAGTTGGGCTCGGCCAAGCACCGCAGCGCGTGGTCACGGGCGGCTTCGGCCAGGCCCAGATACACCCCGTTGAGGCCCAGGCCGCTGACGGCGCGGCCTTCCAGCATGCCCGGGTCCCGTGCACCCCAGGGGCCGCGCACCAGCAGTGCCTCGTCGGGGATGGCGCACTCCCTGAACACGACGTCTCCGCTGCCGGATCCGCGCAGGCCGAGCCCCTGCCAGTTGTCCTCGACGTGCACGCCCGGAGCGTCGGCGGGAATCATCGCGCTGGCCAGGTGGCGCCCTTCGCCGCGCTGGGCGCGGAGCCGGCAGTAGAAGTGCGTCGCGGCGGGGGACAGCGAGGCGAGGACCTTGCGGCCGCTGACCAGCCACCCGTTGTACGAGGGGGACGCAGTGGTCGTGAGGTTCCAGTAGTCGGCCCCTCTCTCGGCGACCGCGGAGCACAGCAGCATGCGACGGCGGCCGATGGCCCTGAGCCACTCCTGCCGGGGCAGATAACCGGGCTCGCCATCGGCGCCGAACCGCACGATGCGGGCGAAGTACCAGGCCAGCGCTGTGTGCATGTAGTGGGCGACCGCGACCGAGGCGTCCGCGCGGGCGAGCCGTGCGGTGATCACCGTGAGGTCGTGCAGCCGCTCGACCCCGGAGCCGCCCAGGTCCACGGGCACCGGCGCCGCGAACACCCCCGCGGTGACCAGGGCATCGACGCTGTCCCGGGCGAACCGGCCCTCCTGATCCGTGGCCCCGGCCCGCTCGGCCAGGAAGTCGTGCTGCTCCTCGATCACCGACACGACTTGGGCGCCCCGCGTGGTGACCGGCTGCAACTCGGCGTTCAGTGACATGGAAAGCGACATGAATGTGTCCTTGGTCTCTCGTGAATTCCCTGGAAGGCCGGGCCGTGATGTTCTTCTATAGAGATACGGGGGGGTGAATCTTCGTGATCCAGAGAGAAGTTGGTCGGCGAGCCAGTGAATTCCTACTCCCTGCAGCATTCTTCGGACCGTGCGCGCTCCACGGCGGAGTCCGTGACGCTTGTGTTCGCCGGGTGGCGTGCCGAGGATCCCGCTGTCCCCGTGGGCCGCAATCGATGCGCGCTCACAGTGGGGGACACGACCGCCCTTGCGTACGACCGGGAAACCGACTCCTTAGGTTTCGCTCCCGCCGCCGCTCTCCCGCAGGGCGCGACCGCACTGATCACCGCCCACGCGGACCACTGGTGCCTGACCAATCTGCACGCCGAGGACACCTGCTTCGTGGAGAACATGGAAGGCGGCGGTGAGTTCGTGAAGGTGGCCCCGCGCCGACGGGACCTTCCCATCCCCTTCGAGCTGGCGCGGCTGGTGCTGCCCGTGGCGCGCGGAGCCGGCCTGGTCGACATCTTCGGACCCGAGCCCCGCTACCTCGCCGCGGATGCGGCTTCGCGGTCCGGGACCAGCTGGCCCCAACTCGACGAGGGAGCCGCGTACTTCCGCGTCCTCGTCGCCCTGTGCGAACCCCAGCTGCGCGGCTGTCCGCCGGGCGCCGTCCCCACCCTCGCCGACGTCATCGCCCGGATCCGGGACGGCGAGCCCGTGATGAGCCGTGCCGCGGTGAACCACCACATCAACTACCTGGCGACGCAGAAGCTGCGGGTCGGCACCTGGGCGGGCGGCAACGGGAAGCGCTCCTACTGGAAACGCGAGGCGATCGTGGCGATGGCCCTGCGCTCCGGCCTGGTCGACGAGCACCATCTGGCGCTCCTCCCGCGCCGACGCCGGCTCAGCAGTCCGCCAGCGCCTGACCTATCGTCAGGGCCAGCTCGACGATGCCCCCCTGATCGATGACCAGGGGAGGAATCGCCATCGCCGACCGGCCCTGTGCGCGCAGCAGAACGCCCCGTCGGCGGGCCGCGGCGACCAGTTCCGCGGCGAACTCGCTGCGGTGGCATTCGACCGTGGCGACCAGCCCCAGGCCCCGCACGTCACTGACCTCGGGGTGGTCGAGCAGCGGAAGCAGCCCGGCCAGGAGCTCCCGGCCGAGGCTCGCGCTCGCCGCGACCAGCTGCTGCTCCTCGATGACGTCGAGTACGGCGACCGCGACCGCGCAGGCCACCGCGTGCCCGCCGGTCGTGTGGCCGTACCGCAGACCGCCGAGCAGCGGGTCGGCCACGAAGGACTGGTAGACGGCCTCGGTGGTGCTCAGGGCGGCGAGGGGCACATAGCCGCCGCTCAGCCCCTTGCTCATGGTGACCAGGTCCGGGGTGACGCCGTCGTGCTCGAAGCCGAACATCCGGCCCGTCCGGCCGAACCCGCAGAACACCTCGTCCAGGACGAGCAGCGCCCCGCTCCGGTCGCACAACTCCCGCAGCCCCCGCAGGAACCCCTCGGGCAGCACCACTCCGCCGCCCACATTGAGCAGCGACTCCACGAACACCGCCGCGGGCGGCGGACCGTCGAGCACGGCCCGCTCGAACGCCTCGAGCAGCAGCGGCAGGGACCGAGGTGCGCGCACCTCGCCCGCCGCCACCGGCAGATCCACCCTGGTCACCGGGAACGGCTCGGCACCGTAGATCGCGTTGGTGGGCAGCCCCGACAGGTGCTGGGCGACCAGCGTGCTGCCGTGGTACCCGGCGGCGAAGGTGACGATCCGGCTGCGCGGCCGCCCCACGTTGCGCCAGTGGTCGTGCGCGATCCGCACCGCGGCCTCGGTCGCCTCGGAGCCGCTGTTGAGGAGCAGGGTCCGGTCGAGACCGTCGGGCAGCAGCGCGGCGAGCCGCTCGGCGATCTGCCCGGCCGGCACGTGCGAGCCCGCGCTCAGATCGAAGTTCGGCAGCAGCGACAGCTGCCGCTCGGCGGCGGCGATGAGGGCCGGGTGGGCGTAACCGCAGCTGGAGTTCATCGCCGACGCCACCGCGTCGAGATACTCCCGGCCCGTCGTGTCCCGCACCCGGTACCCGTCCCCGGAGACCAGGATCGGGCGGTCCGCCCCCGACTCTCCGACCGGGGACCACGGGTGCCACACGAAGCGCCGGTCGCGCTCGCGGACCTGCCCGTCATCGACCGTGGCGGCGACGCCGCTGTGCTGAGTGTTGGTAGGCGACATGACGGTGATCCTGCAGCGACGGGGGCCCGATGTGCACCCGTACAGGTGTGAGGGTCCCCTTCATCCCGATTCTGGCGATCATGGCTGGAGCCGCTGCGGCGGTTCAGGCAACGGCAGTGGGGAGAGGGGCGTCGGCGGTGATGGTGCACGTACTGAACCCGGCGGCGGCCCTGGCGCGCAGACCGGACCGGGTCCTGGTCGCGGGCGGCAGCGGCGCCGGCAAGACCACCGTCGCGGGCAAGCTCGGCACGCTGCTCGGGCTGCCCCGCATCGAACTGGACGCGCTCTACTACCGGCCCGGCTGGGAGGTGAGCCCGGAGTTCGCCGCCGACGTCGCACGCGCCACCGAGCGGCGCCGCTGGATCACCGAGTGGCACTACCCGGAGGTCAACTCCCTGCTCGCCCGCCGAGCCGACCTGCTGCTGTGGCTGGACTACCCGGCCCGCATCACCCTGACCAGCCTGGCTCTGCGGACCCTGCTGCGCTCGATGCACCGCGAAGTGCTGTGGAGCGGCAACCAGGAGCCGCCGTTGCGCTCGGTGTTCACCGACCCCGACCACATCCTCCGCCACGGCTGGACGGCCCGGCACACGACCCGGACCGAGCTGCGGAGGCTGACCGCCGAAGACCCCGAGGAGCGGCTGCACCTGCTGCGCTTCACCCGCCCCGCGGACCTGTCCCGCTGGCTGATCGACCTGGCCAGGACGCTCGACGGGTCCACCCGGCCAGACGGCTCCACCCCGTCCGACGGGCCCACCTCGCCCGACCGGTGCCCACCGCAGCAGAAACAGCAGAGGAGACAGAGGAGCAACCATGCGCTGTGAGTTCGACGACATCGTGGTCGGCGCGGGCTCCGCGGGGACCGTACTCGCGGCCCGCCTCTCCGCCGACCCCGCGCGGCGCGTCCTGCTGATCGAGGCGGGACCCGACTACCTCGACCGGACCCGGCTCCCCGAGGACCTGCGCAACGGCAACACCCCTTCCATGGTCGACCACGACTGGTCGCTGACCGCCGTGCGCGACGACGGCACGCACCTGCCGCTGCCACGCGGCAAGGTCGTCGGCGGATCCTCCGCGGTGAACACCTGCCTGGCCCTGCGCCCCGAACCGGACGACTTCGCCCGGTGGGAGCGGGCGGGAGCCACCGGCTGGTCCTGGAACGACGTACGGCCCTTCTTCGTCCGCCTCGAAACCGACGAGGACTTCACCGGCGACCACCACGGCACCGACGGACCGCTGCGCATACGGCGGCCCGCCCGGGCCGACTACACGCCCCTGTCGGCGGCCCTGGTCGACACCGCGACCGCCGCCGGGCACCCCCTGGTGGGGGACCACAACGCGCCCGGCGCCACCGGCGTGGGCCCGCTGCCGCTGAACCTCGCGCGCGGCGGGCGGCGGATCTCCACCGCGGCCGCCTACCTCGATCCGGTGCGCGACCGCCCGAACCTCATCGTCCTCCCGGACACCCTGGTGGACCGGGTCCTCTTCGAGGGCACCAGGGCGACCGGGGTCGTGGTCGGTACGGGCAGCCATGCCACCGAACTGCGCGGCGCCCGTGTCACCCTGTGCGCGGGCGCCTACGGAACGCCCGCCCTCCTGCACCGCTCCGGAGTCGGCCCGGCCGCACTGCTGCGCGAGCTCGGTGTCGACGTGGTGGCCGACCTGCCCGGCGTCGGCGCCAACCTCGCGGACCACTCCCAGGTCGCGATCGGCGTCATCCCGCGCCCCGGGCTGTGCGACCCGGCCGACCCCTGTGCGCAAGTCGTCCTGCGCCACACCGCACCGGACTCCGACATCGCCGACGACCTGCAGCTCTATGCCCTCAACCACGTCGAACTCGACGTATACGCACCGCACTTGGCCTCGCGTGTGCCCGACGGCCGGGCCTTCATGCTGACCTCCAACCTCATGGCGCCGCAGGGCCGGGGAAGCGTCGCTGCGGTGTCCCGCGATCCCGCCGTACCCCCGCGCATCCGCATCGACTACGGCAGCCACGCAGCGGACGTGCGCCGCCAGCGGGACGGCGTCGCCCTGTGCTGGGAACTGCTCCAGCAGCCCGCCTTCACCGCGCTGACCAAGGACATCATCGACATGGACGCCCGAACGGCGCGCTCACCAGCCGAGTTGACCGCCTTCGTCCGGCGCGCCGCACGCACGGCACACCACCCCATGGGCACGGCCAGAATCGGCCCGGCGGACGACCGGTACGCGGTGGTGGACCCCCAGTGCCGCGTCCACGGAACCGAGCAGCTGCGCGTGGCCGACGCCTCGGTCATCCCGGTGCCGGTGCGCGTGAACACCAACCTCGTCTCGATCATGATCGGCGAACGCGCCGCCGCCTGGCCGGACCAGGGCCACGACGACCACCGGACCGCACCGACGGCGAAGCGGAGCACACCATGACCGACACCTTCGTTCTCAAGCACCGCCCGGAGGACTTTCGCGTACGCGAGAACGTGCTCGTCCCGCTGACCGACCAGGCGGGCGCCGATCAGCACTACGTCCTGCTGCACAAGCGGGGCTACACCACGATGGAGACGGTCCGGCTGATCGCCGAACGGCTCGGCGTGCCCAGCCAGGACATCGGGTACGCCGGGCTCAAGGACGAGGACGGGGTGACCGAGCAGCTCCTGTCCCTTCCCCTGACGGCACGGCACGCCGCACACGAGCTGCTGACGGCGGAGTTCCTGGAGACGGTGGATGCCGGACGGCTGCTGCGGCTGAGCCACTACGGGTACGGCACCGAGCCGTTGACGGTCGGCCGGCTCAACGGCAACGGCTTCCGGGTGGTGCTGCGCAATCTGGACGAGGCCACCGCCGCACGGATCGGCGACCGGCGCCGGATCAACCTGCTCTTCGTCAACTACTACGACACACAGCGCTTCGGCGTCCCCGGCGGACCCAAGCGCACCCACCTGGTCGGCGCCGCGCTCCTGAACCAGGACTGGGCCCGCGCCCGCATGGAGCTGGCGGGGCTCAACGCACCCGAGAGCGCGGCGGCCCGCCGGTGGGCCGGGGCCGACCAGGACTTCTTCGCCGGGCTCGACCCACGGGCCGTGGCCTTCTACCTGGCCGCGCACTCCTCGTACGGCTGGAACGCGAGGGTGCGCGAACTGATCGCCACCACCTGCCCCACCGACACCGACGACGTCCGCGTGGACGGCCTGCCCTACCGGTTTCCCACCACGGCCGCGGGCGTGGCCGCCCTCCTCGCCGCCCGCCACGAACTGCCGTACATGCGCTACGCCTACCGCGGCGGCCCCGTCGAACTCCCCACCGTGCGGCCGACGGTCGTGCAGGCGCAGCTGACCGTCGGCGACCACGGCCCGGACGACGCGTTCCCCGGCCGGCACGCGGTGGAGGTCGGCTTCCAGCTGCCCGCCGGCTGCTACGCCACGACCGCGCTGAGGCAGCTGATCGTCCAGCGGTGACGTGGTGATGGTCGAGTTCCCGAAAGGTCAGACATGGCGTTGCTGCTGCTCAACCGCAGGTCCATCCTGCCGGACCTGCCCGACTGGCTGCCCGGCGAGTCCCTGGTCCTGGTCACCGCGAGATCCGCGCTGGCGGAACCGATCCCCGACCGGCTGGCCCGGAGGTTCCACCGCATCGAGGTCGTGGACGACCTCGTCTATGAATCGGGCGAGGTCGACCGACTCATCGACGCGCTGTGCGCACGCCACGACGTCGAACGGCTGCTCAGCACCGCAGAGTTCGACGTGGTGCGCGCGGCACGGGCGCGCGCTCGGCACGGCCTGCCCGGCCAGTCCGTCGCGAGCGCCGTGGCCTACCGCGACAAGCACGTGATGAAACGCCTGGCCGCGGGGCACGGAGTCGCGGTTCCGCCGATGGCCCCGGTGCGCGACACGGCCGACGTCCTGTCGTTCATGGACACCCACGGGCTTCCCGTCGTGGTCAAGCCGCACGACGGGGTGGCATCGGTGGGGGTCCGCCTGCTGCGCGACCGGCGCGAGGCCGAGCGACTGGAGCTCGGAGGAGCCGGTGGCCTGCTGGCCGAGCGGTTCGTCGACGGAACCGTGTGCCACGTGGACGGGCTGATGGCCGGGGGCAGGGTGCTGTTCGGGGCGGCGTCCCGCTATCTGTACGGAAACCTGGACACGGCGACGCACGGTGCGCCGAACATCAGCGCCATGCTGGCGGACGACGACCCGCTGGCCGTGCGACTGCTCGACGCGACCGCCGCGGTGGTGGCCGCCCTGCCCGCGGTCGAGGAAGTGACCGCGCTGCACGCCGAGTTCTTCCACACGCCGGACGACGACGTCGTGCTCTGCGAGATCGCCTGCCGTCCCGGAGGCTGCGGCATCGTCGAGGCGTTCGAGCTGTCGACGGGCATCAACCTGTACGCCGCGCACCTGCGCGGCCAGGCCGGACTGCCCACGCCCGCGGCTGTCGAAGGGGAGCGGCCGCGCCACGGCTGGGGCTGGTTCCCGCCGCGGCGCGGCACGCTGGTGCGGCTGCCGTCCTCCTGCCCCCTGTCGGGCACGGTCCGCTTCACCGCCCACGGCGCCGTCGGCTCGTACTCCGAGGGCCCGACGTCCAGTTCGGACCGCGTCGCGGAACTCGTCTACCGCCTCCCGGACGCCGGGGATGTCGAGGACACCCTGCGCGCGGTCGACAACTGGTGGGCGTCCGGGGCCCGTTGGGACGACGGGTGAGCCCGGCCCGCACCGACCGGGCCGCGTCCCGATGACCCGGGCCATGGCGCACGGCGGCCGCTTCATGACGGCCATGGTCGTGGACGCGCTGGGCAGCGGGGTCTGGATCACCTTCTCCCTGCTGTACTTCACGTACGGGCAGGGCCTGGCGCTGACCGCGGCAGGCGCCGCCCTCAGCACCGGCGCGCTGACGGCACTGGTCCTCGGCGGCCTCGCCGTGGGCGTGCTCACCGACCGCATGGGCCCCTTCCGGGCCGCCACCCTCAGCTGCGCGATCCGGGCCGTGGCCTTCCCGTGCTATCTGTTCGCGGACCGCCCGGCCACCGTCGCCGTCATCGCCTTCGCGGTGAGCTTCGGCGACCGCCTCTACTGGGCGGCCCACGGCGGCCTGGTCGAGAGCGTCACCTCCGGGGAGCAGGCGCGGCGCTCGCTGTTCGCCCTGCTCAACAGCCTCCGCAACGTCGGCCTCGGCCTGGGCGCGCTGACGGTGGCCCTCGGCGCCTGGCTCGAGGAGAGCGCAGGCGCGCCTCTGTGGAACTCCATCCCCCTGGTCAACGCGGGCAGTTTCGCGGTCGCCGGGCTGCTGTTCCACCGCGTCGGCCGGAACGCGCGGCCGGTGGCCGCCCCGGAGCCGGGCCGGCGAGCCGTCTCCTACCGTGGCGTCCTGGCCAACCGCCCGTTCGTCGTCTTCACCGGCGCCACGCTCACCCTCACGCTGTCCAGCGTCGCCTTCGACTCGATCCTGCCGGTCTACCTCCGCTCCCTTGACCTGCCGCTGTGGCTGCCACCCGTGGTCTACGTCCTGTCCTGCGTGGCCATCCCGGCCTTCCAGCCGCTGGCGCTGCGCCTGGGCCGGGACCGGCACGCGATGCGGCTGATGGCCCTCGCGGCGGTGCTCGTCGCGGTGGCCCTGGGCGGCCTCGCGACCCTCGGCCCCCTGGGCCCGGCCGGGGCCACGGCGCTCATCGGCCTCCTCGTCCTGGTGTTCAGCCTGGGCGAGGCGATCTTCGGCGCGGTCGCCATGACGGTCGTCCTGTCGTACGCCACGCCCACGGACGCCGGCCGCTACAGCGCCTTCTACCAGCTCGCCTGGGGGCTGTCGGGAGCACTCGGCCCCGGCATCCACACGCTGCTGTTCTCGGTCTCGGGCAGCGCGCCGTGGATCGCGATGGCGGCCGCGCTGCTCGGCGGCGCCGCCGTCTACCTCAGGCTCGCCCGGACCGCACATGCCCCACAGAAACCGACGTCGTACAGCCGCGCCCCGGCCGGCCGGAAGGGACGGACACGACCATGACAGCAGAACAGGACAAGCTCGCACACGGCCAGGCCGCCGAGCACATCACCGCCGTCGTCCTGCGCGCCCTGCGCCAGTTCTGGACCGGGCGCCACGCGCTGCTGCTGCTCGACGAGTTCGACCGCCGGGCCACCGCGTTCGTCGACGAACTACGCGCGTGCGGTGCGCGGATCGGTGCCGTCGTCGCGCGCACCGGACCGGCCCCCGGTGCGGCGCAGATCGAGCGGAGCTGGCACTGCAGCGACGCCGGACGGCACTTCACCGCGCCCGAGTTCGAGGCATGGCTGCACAGACCGTCCGCCGATGTGGCCGCCTGGCTGGACGACCTCGACCCGGGGCGGCAGTGGGTGGTCCTCGGCACACCCCGTACCGGAGTCGAGGAGTTCTGCGGCCGCGCCGTGCACGGGTGGCGACGCCCGCAGTGGGCCGCCGTCGAGGACAAGACCACCATCGACCGGCTGTGGGCGGAGGCCGGGGTGGCCGCGCCGCCCCACCGCGTGGTCGGCGCCGATGAACTGCTGCGCGGCCCGGCCGACTTGGCGGAGCTCAGCGGTTCCGCGGGCGTGGTGGTCGCCGCCGATGCCACCCGCGGCCACGTGGGCGACGCACGGGGCCTGCGCTGGGTGCCCGACCTCGACCGATTCCCCGCGGTGGCGCGGGACCTCGCCGGGCGCACCGACCGCGCCCGCATCGCCCGCTTCGCCGACGGGGTCCCCTGCAGCGTCCTGGGCCTGGCCCTGCCCGACGGGGTGGCCGTGTTCTCGCCGATAGAAATCGTCACCCTCGGTGCCCCGGCGAGCGGCCGGCTGCTCTTCTGCGGCTCCTCCACCCACTGGCGCCCGGGGGAGGAGGCGGAGCACGACATCCGCGACGCGGCCCGCCGCGCCGGCACGCAACTGGCCCGCTCCATCGGCTACCGGGGGCTCTTCAGCGTCGACGGGCTGCTCACACCGGACGGCTTCCGGGCCACCGAACTCAACCCCCGCCACGCCTCCGGCCTCGGCCTGCGGGCCGCGCTGCCGGACTTCCCGCTCTATCTGTACAACCGCGCGGTACAAGAAGACCTGCCCGGCCTCGACGACCTCACCAGTGCCGCACTGGAGCGGACGGTGCGCCGAGCGGTGGCGGCGGCACCGTCGTACTCACTCGCCGTCCCGGTGCGCCGCGCCGCCCGGGTGTTCGGCAGCACCGGTCGCCGGTCGCTGGCCGCCGGCGGATCACTCATCGACTACCGGCTGCGCCACGGCGCCGCGTCACTGACCGCGATCACACCGGCCGCCCCGCACCACCGGGCAGGCCCGGCCTGCGCGGCCCTCGCCGCCCACCTGGGCGCACCGGACCTGACCTCGTTCCCCCTGAACCCGCCCCCGCACCCCGACAAGTGAGCACGGCAGAAGAAGTGAGCACGGCAGAAGAAATGAGGCGTACGTCCATGAGCCGACCGACCAACCTGGTCAACTCCTGGAATGAATGGGACCCGTTGAAGGAGATCGTCGTCGGCGTCGCCGACCACGCCTGCTTCGAGCCGAGCGAGCCCGGACACCGGCCGCAGGTGCGCACCGCCGACGGCTCCCCGGCACCCTTTCCCACCGGACCCAAGCCAGCAGAGATGATCGACCGCGCCAACGAACAGCTGGACGGCCTGGTCTCGCTGCTCGAGTCGCAAGGCGTCACCGTCCACCGCCCCCAAGCACCCGACCTCGCGCAATCCCTGCGCACACCAGCGTTCGAGGTGGAAAACCAGTACTGCGTGGTCTGTCCGCGCGACGTGATGATCACGCTCGGCAACGAGATCCTGGAAGCCCCGATGTCGCGCCGCGCCCGGTACTTCGAGTACCAGGCGTACCGCGACCTCGTCTACGCGTACTGGAACGCCGACCCCGCCATGGTGTGGACGACGGCGCCGAAGCCGTCGATGGCCGACGCGATGTACCGCGAGGAGTTCTGGGACTGGCCGCTGGAGAAGCGGCACCGCGAGATGCACGCCGCGGAGTTCTGCGTCACCCAGGACGAGGTCGTCTTCGACGCCGCCGACATCAGCCGGTTCGGCCGCGACATCGTCGTACAGGAGTCGATGACCACCAACCGGCCCGGCATCCGCTGGCTCAAACGGCACCTGGAACCACGCGGGTTCCGGGTCCACCCGGTCCACTTCCCGCTGGACTTCTTCCCCTCCCACATCGACTGCACCTTCGTCCCGCTGCGCCCGGGCCTGGTGCTCACCAACCCCGACCGGCCGCTGCGCCACGGCGAGGAGCAGCTGTTCCTGCGCAACGACTGGCAGTTGGTCGACGCGCCCGAGCCGACCTCGGGCAACGACGAGATGCCCCGGTACTGCCAGTCGTCGAAGTGGCTGTCGATGAACGTGCTGAGCATCTCGCCGACCAAGGTGGTGTGCGAGGAACAGGAGAAGCCCCTGCAGGACCTCCTCGACCGGCTCGGCTTCGAGGTGTTCCCCATCCCGTTCCGCGACGTCTTCGAATACGGCGGCTCCCTGCACTGCGCCACCTGGGACACCCACCGCGAAGGAACCGCCGAGGACTACTTCCCCGCGGTGGACTACCGCCCGGTCACCGACGCGCCACGGCGCATCGCCTGACGGACTGACGGCCTGACGACCCGTCGGGGGGGGGGGGGGGGCGCGGCCCCGGGGGCCCCGGTGGGGGGGCGCGGGGGGGGGGGGGGGGGGGGGCGGGGGCGCCCCAATGGGCGTATCCGACCGGTCGGATGTGGCTGAGCCGTAGGCTTCTTCGCCCTCTCCGCCCCTGAC
>NZ_JBHYJB010000034.1:93979-122832 GCF_042740175.1 Streptomyces sp. NPDC059009
CCTGCACGAGGAGTACCCCACCGGCCGCTACGCGCCGTCGCAGGCGCTGCGCCGTCGTGGGGGGGGGGGGGGGGGGGGCCGCCCGGCGGGGGGCCGGGCCCCCCCCCCCCCCCCACGATTCCGGTCAACCCCGGGTGCGGGCGAGCCACGCGTCGAACGCATCGACCGTGGTGATCCCGTCGTCGAGCACCGCACGGTAGACGTCATAGCTGGGGACACGCGTGCCGGTGTCGGGCCGTCCGGCCAGCACCGCCTTGATGCCCAGGATGGTGCGCCGGTGCTCGTCGGTGAGCCGGGGCGGCAGCGTACGCAGATGACCGAGGTCCGGCTGCCGGTCGGGCTCGTCGACGAACCAGATGTCGAGGGTCCACTCCGCACCGCTCTCGGCGCGGTACTCCACCCCTACGTACAGCCCGTCCGGGTAGAGCGGATCGGTGTTCCAGCGCCCGGTGTCGTCCCGCAGGGACACCTGCCGTACCCGCTCGTGCACCGCCAACTCGGCGCCCACCGCGGCCACGGCCCTCTTGGTGCGGTGGTCCAACTGCGGGCAGACCACGGTGATGTCGAGGTCACGCCGCACCATCAGGCCAAGGGCGGCACTGCCCACGCGGACGGCCTCGCCGCGTGACTCCAGCAGGCGGGCCAGCTGGAGGTCGGCGCCGACGTGGTCGGCTTCCGCCTGGAGGGCTGTCTGCCGGGTCAGGAGATCTTCGGAAGTCACGCGCTCAGTATCCCGGCGGGATCGACGCGCCGGCTCACGGGGAGACGTCCAGGTCGTGGAAGAGGCGGTAGTCGGACGCCCTCGCCCCCGCGTTGAGGTAGGGGAGGACGGGGTGGGCCCCTGCCTGCTGCAGCGCCGAGGCAACGGCCTGGTGCAGACCGCCCGTCGAGGACGGTGCCGCGTGGGCGATCAGCGCGTCAGCGACGGCGGCCGCTCGGTGCTGGCCGAAACTGAGCCGCCGGGCCGTGGGCCGGGGGTCGTCGGGTTCGTACGCGACGGCCACGCCGAGGCCCACCTGTTTGGCGAAGCGGGAGACGTCGTGGCCGCGGCCGCTGAGGCGGGCGGCCGTGTCGACCAGGGGGCGGAGCGCCGCGTGTGCTTCCTGCCCGAGATAGACCACGAGGCTGTCCCGGCGCGGGTAGTGGCGGCGATGGGAGAGCACTTTGGCCTGGTAGGGCACGGCGAGCCGTTCCAGCTGCCCGAGCACGCCGTGCCAGCCGGTGACGGCGTGCTCGTGGTCACGGAAGTGCACGTACAGGCGCAGGACGGGCCCGTTCAGGGGGCGTCCCTGCGATCCCTGGACAAGGAAGAAGCCGGGGGACAGCCGCGGCCGGGCCGCGGAGTGGGACACACGGAAGGCAGCGGGACGAGGATCGCCGCCCAGTCGCTCCTCGGCCACCTGGACCCGGACGCCGTCGATGTCGACGGTGGCGATGTCCTGTGCGGGGTCGCGTGAGATCAGGAGCGCTGTGCTGTGCGTGAGGGCGTGGGGCACCTGGCGGTGCAGCGCGCTCTCCAACTCGTGGTCGCGGGCCGAGGGGTTGTCGTCGTCGGCCACGGGGTGCTGCCCGGTGTGCAGCGCCCGGTACAGGGCCGCGGCGAGCTTGGGCCGCAGTGCCGCCGTGCTGTCCGCGGTGATCTCGGCGGTGCCGATCACCGCCCGGTGCCGGCCGTGGTCGACACGTATGCCGCTCAGGTCGTCGAGCAGGGGGCGCGTGGGCAGGGAGTGGTCGGGCGGCGTCATGAGGGACCTCCGCAGCCCAGCACGTCGATGAAGGGGCCGGGAGTCGAGAGCAGGGTCCGGCTGATGCCGAGCGCCGCCCGTGCCGTGGGCGCCAGCGCGGGACGGCTGCCGCTGTGCGACAGGACGCGGTCGATCAGGTGCCAGCCGGCGAAGCCGACCACCCGGGCGGCGAGGTGAGAGTCGTCCATGACGGCACGGCCGTCGTAGTAGCCGCGGAAGAAGCCCATCGCGAGGGGGCGGAGCCGACGCAGTTCTCGGGCACCGGCCGCGGTGACGTCCTGCTCGGTGGGAGCGTCGGACAACTGGCCCTGAGAAGGAGAGGATCGGGGAATCCGGGTCGTCGCGGTCCACACCAGCTCACCGAGAAATGCCCCGAGATCACGTGCGGGATCGCCCAGACGGAACTCCTCCCAGTCCGTCAGGTACAACGTGTCCCCGGCCAGCAGGAGTTGATCGAAGCGCAGATCGCCGTGGATGGGCCGCCGGTGCGTCTGCTCTTCCTGCTCCCGCAGGCCGTGCAGCGCCGCGCGCACCTGCGTATCGCGCTGCAGCAGTTTCCACGCCTGTAGTTCGGCGCCGGTTGCCGCGATGAACGCGTCCTCGGGCAGCGCCTCGAAGAAGGACAGGGGCGGCATGAGCGGGGGTGTGGTGGGGACGTCCGTTCCTGCCAGGTGGTCGATCGTGTGCAGGCGGGCCAGTGCGCGCCCGGCGGTGTGCGCGAGGTCCTCGGTGAAGGAATGATCCGACAGCAGGTCGGAACCCGATGTGGCGGTCAGGAACGGATACACCAGCAGCCGCGAAGGGGCATGCGAGGCCAGCAGGCGCGGATGGCGCAGGCCGCTGCCTTGCTGTCGTGGGGCCACGCGCTCGAAGGACACCGCCCTGTGGAAGCGGGAGTCGGCGTCTGCCGGTTCGCCTGTCAGCCTCTTGACGAAGACGGGCCTTCCGTCCAGTGCGGTGGCCTTCCAGCAGGTGTTCCTGCCGGGGCCGTGCATGTCCTCGACAGAGCCGGGACGTATCTTCAGGCGGGCGAGCTGGGCGGTCGTCAGGGACAAGCGGGAGGTCTCCTTGCGCGCGGGGTGGAGGAGTCCGGGGCCGTCGTCACCGTGATGAGGCCGCGGACGCGCACGGGTGGGCCTGCCGCACGGCAGCAGACCCACCACGTCAGTCGGCGTGTGTCAGCAGCACTGGACGGTGCAGCAGAACGTCGTCGTGCCGCCACCGCTGGCCGTGGCCATCTCCTCCAGAGCCTGCGCTTCGGCGGCGAACTCCTCCGCGTCGACGTGGAAGGAGAAACCGCTCATCAGGTCCTCGGCAGTCATGTCTCCACCTTTCCTCTTGTACGTGCTTCCGGGTGTACGTGCCTCCGGGCGGCCGCCCACACGGACCGGTCACCGTGGAGCTGCTGTGCTGCCGTACGGCACTCGACCCATCAGATCGCCGGGGAGAGCGCCGAAACCATCCCGTAATGGCGATAACTGACCAACTATGGTTGATTGTTGGCGGTTTTTGGGGCGGGCACTATCGCTCTCATGGATCGGGATCAGCACCGCGCTGTGCGCAACACCCCTGTCGTGCAGGGCGAAGGCTCACCACATCACCGTCTTGCCGAGGAGCGGGCCCGGTCGGACGTGCAGCGGCTCAGAGCGCGCGCACGGCACATCGCGGACGACGTCGCCGACCGATTGGCCGACCCCGCGTTCGTCGACCGCCACCTCACAGCCACGCCCAAGCTGGAGGGGAGCCTCCTCACCAACGGCGCCGCCGGCACAGCGCTGTTGCTGGCCGAGGCCGGTCATGCTCAGGGCGCCTACCGCGAACAGACGCGGGCACACCTGGGCCTTTGGGCGCAGCGCCTGCGTGCGGCGCCCGCCCGCATCGGGCTCTTCAGCGGACTCGCAGGTCTGGGCTTCGCCTGCGGGGCGGCCTCATCGGCGGACGACGACACCTACGCCCACCTCCGCGGTCAAGTGCGCGCAGCGGTCCTGGCCGCAACACCCGGGCTGAGCACGGCCATTGGCCGGCGGATCGACGGCACCGGCACCGCACTGACGATGGTCGACCACGACGTCGTCTACGGCCTGACCGGCCTCGGCGTCTATCTCTTGGCCGAAGCCCCCGACAGCCGGGCGCTGGCGCAGGTCACGGACACCCTGATCCGCCTGTCGGCCACGCGTGAGGTCACCGGGCACCGCATCCCCGCCTGGGCGACCCGCCGCGTCGACGACGGCACCGAATCCGGGCTGCTCAACCTCGGGCTGGCCCACGGCCTGGCCGGTTCGCTCGCCTTCCTGTCGCTCGCGCTCCTCGTCGGCGCCGAACGCCCCGGGCAGCGCCAGGCGGTGCACGACATGGCGGCGTGGCTGCTCAACGAGCGCCGCGACGGGCCGGACGGCGCGGCCTGGTGGCCCCGGACCCTCCGTCTGGACGCCACGGGGGCGGCGACCGTCACGGACCCGCCCACCCAACTCGCCTGGTGCTATGGGACCTTGAGTGTCTGCACGGCCCTGCGCCTCGCCGGGCAGGCCGGCGAGCGCCCGGACTGGGTGAGAGACGCCAAGAGGGATCTCATCCGCGCCTTCGACGACCTGAGCGGCGCGGACGTCACGGCGAGCCACCTGTGCCACGGCTGGGCAGGGCTCCTGCAGATCACCTCCAGGACCAGGGACGGCCACCCCGGAGACGACGAACTCACCGGCCTGACCCACACCCTCGCCGCACGCGTACTGAACTCCTACGACGCGCAGGCACCCTTCGGCTTCCGCACCGACCTCGGCCTGCCCCACGGCCCGCAGAACGAACCCGGCTTCCTGACCGGCGCCGCCGGCAACGCACTCGCCCTGCACGCCTACGGACACGACCAACTCCCCGCGACCGTCTGGGACGCGGCCCTGCTGCTCGCCCCTCCTCGCGCAGGTGGACCGCTCCCGAGCCGGTGAACCGTCAGGGAACCACGATGACGAGGCGACGCGCCCGCCGCGTGAGCCGGCCGGCGACGGAGCCGAGGATGCGGCCCCTGAGGCTGTGCGTGGCGCCGACGACGATGGCGTCGGCGGAGTACTCACGGCCGACGTCCTCAAGCGTGTGGCTGATGCCGCCGTCCCGTTCGACGAGAGTCCAGGTCACCTCGGACAGACAGCCCGAGCCCGCCAGTTCACCCGCGACATGTTCCCTGCGGCAGGCCGACACGGTGACGAGGGTCAGTGGGTCCCAGCCCCAGGCGGTGGCGGCCGGGTAGTGGGGGACATGGACCACAATGAGCCCCGACCCCGTGCGCCGGGCCATCCCACTCGCGTAGGCGAGAGCCCGCTGAGCGGAGGTCGAGCCGTCGAAGCCGACGACGACGCCGTGTCTGAACGAGGCATCGCAGGCCGGGGACGACGCATCAGAGGGTCTGGGCTCGCTCATAGATCTGTTCGGTGAGGGGGCCCAGAATTGGTGAGACGCCGACGGGCCCGACGCCGGAGTGGTCCCCGTCGGCGCTCTGGAGGCCGATCAGGGTCCCGATTCGGGTGAGCGGATCGAAGTCGGCGAGCCAGGGTCCGCCGCTCGAACCGGCCCGCATGTCGCAGGGGAGCATGGGGTACCGGAAGGCGTACACATCGCGTCCGGTGTTGCGGTCGAACGCGATGCGCTGCCCGCCCACAAAGCTTCTGACGCCGTCCGGACGCACGAAGTCCACCTTGCCGACCGTGTCCCCCCGCGTCTCCGGGGCGTCATGGGGCCAGGTCCTGGTCAACGGGGAGATCCTTTCGCAGGGCGGAGCCGTTGAATTCTGTTGCCGCTCCAAGGTACGCAGCGGCGTCCGCGCGAGCCATTGCCCTTTGGTCGGCTGCCTCGACCCATGGTTGATCCCGGTCCGGGCATGCGGAATCTCTGCTCAGTTCCTCGAAGTCGACTTCTGGCTGTCGCCGCACAACTTTGTGCGATGTCCGGTCGGACCGGCGAGCCACTAGCGTTCCTGCGGGGCCCCTGAGTGCGAGCCGGTGGGCCTCGTGTGCCGTGGTCGGCCTGCCGCGATGACGCGCGCCTCCACCCCTGCTTTCTCCCGCACGGGCGGTTGAAGGGGCGGCCACGGCCCAGTGGTGGCTCCGCAGCGGATGAATGGCAGCGTGCCGCGCGGGGCCGCCACCCGCTGCTCGCCCACGTCTTCACGCGGAGGCAACGGGACGGCGGCAGCCAGAAGTCGACTTCTCTCTTCCGATGAGCCAAAGGACAGGACTCGGCCCATGTGTTCTCATGAGTCCGCGGAGACCTGCCTTCCCGGTCCGCCGGTCCTGTCCGTCACCGCTGTGGACAAGGCGTTCTTCTCCCCGCGAGGGCGGGTCGTGCAAGCTCTGGAGGGGGTGTCACTCGCCGTCCGCGAGCGGGAGTTCGTGTGCGTCGTCGGGCCGTCGGGGTGCGGGAAGTCCACCCTCCTGCGGATCCTCGGCGGGCTGGATTCGCCTTCGTCGGGCGACGTCCTCCCAGCGGGCGGGCCCGGCAGGCCCGCGGCGGCCGTCGTCTTCCAGGACTTCGGTGTGCTGCCCTGGCTGACCGTGCGCACCAACGCGGCCTTCGGTCTGCGGATGGCGGGGGTCGGCCGCCGGGCCGCCGAGGCGTCCTCGTACCCGTGGCTGGAGCGGATGGGCCTGGCCGACTTCGCGGACAGCTATCCCGACCGGCTCTCCGGTGGAATGCGGCAACGCCTGGCGCTGGCCCGGGCGTTCGCGACCGGTAGCCCCGTCCTGCTCATGGACGAACCGTTGGGCGCGCTGGATCCGCAGACGCGGCGGCTGATGCAGGAGCAACTCCTGGGGCTGTGGCAGGAGGAGCGCAAGACGGTGGTGCTGGTGACGCACTCGATCGACGAGGCGATCCTGCTCGGTGACCGGGTGCTGGTGATGTCCGCGCGGCCGGGACGGGTGCTGGACGAGTTCTCCGTCCCGTTTCCGCGCCCCCGAGACCTCCGGACCGTCGACAGCGCGGAGTTCGGGCAGCTGCGCGCCCGCGTGTGGAACCAGCTGCGGGGGCAGGTCGCCGACGCCCAGGCGCCGTACGTCGCCGACGACAGGGTCGACGACGTAGGGACCGGGGACTCGCGGTGAGGGGACCGAAGGGCACCGACAAGGAGGGCCGTGCAGGGCGCCGGAGGAGGTGCACCACCGGCACGGACGCGCACCCGACTGCCGCTCCCGAAGCAGCAGTTGCGGAACCCGTGCCCGAAGCGACTGCTGCGGGTCCCGCGCCCGAAGCGACCGCTGCGAAACCCGAGCCTGAAGCGACCGCTGCGGGTCCCGTTCCCGAAGAAGGCGCCGACCCCGTCCCCGAGGAGTTGCGCCGTGCCGCCACCCGCGCCCGGCGCGACGCCTGGCGCGCCATCGGGCTCGGGCTCGCGCTGCCCGCGACGCTGCTGCTGCTCTGGCAGGCGGCCGCGCAAGGGGGCGCCATCGACTCGCTCGTGTTCCCGCCGCCGACGGCCATCGCCTCCCAGGCCCTGGCGATGGCCGGGGACGGAGAGCTGAGCACCCATGTGACGGCCACGCTGGGGCGACTCCTGCCGGGCTACGCGCTGGGAGCGGGGGCGGGCGCCCTGGCCGGGCTGCTGATGGGAGTCTCGCGCACGGTCAACTGTCTGCTCGGCCCGCTCTTCGCGGCCTTGTACGCCCTGCCCAAGATCGCCACTCTGCCGCTCCTGCTGCTTGTCTTCGGCCTCACCGAGACGCCCAAGGTGCTCTCGGTCGCCCTCGCCGTCTTCTTCGTCGTACAGATCAACTCCCTTGCGGGCGTACGGCAGATCGACGCCCGCACGGTGGAGGCGGCCCGGTCCTACGGCGCTTCCGGCCTGCGGATGGCGCGCTTCGTCCTGCTGCCGGGTGCCTGTCCGGGCGTGGTGACGGGGCTGCGAACGGCCGCCGGGCTCGGCGTGGTCACCGTGGTCGCCGTCGAATTCGTCGCGTCCGACAGCGGTCTCGGCCACCTCATCTGGAACTCCTGGACGCTGTTCCAGCCCGAGCGCATGTACGTGGGGCTGGTCTGCGTCGCGGCGCTGGGAGCCGCCTTCTCGGGCGCGATCCACCTCGTCGGGCGCCGGGCCATGCCGTGGCGCGCGGCCGGCGTACGGCGCGGGGCCGTGGGGCTGCGGCCTCGACGTCCGTCTCCCTCCCGCACGCCTCCGCACATCTGACCTGGTTCCCCGACACGACTCCCGGAGCCGAGACGCCCTCCGAAAGGACACCGACCCTGATGATCCGCCGTCGAACGGCCCTTCTCGCCGCCGTTCCCCTCTTCCCCCTGCTCGCCGCCTGTCAGGGCGGCACCAAGGATGCGGTCGCGCCGAGCATGGTGCGGATCGCCCATCTGCCCTCGACGCTCTTCGCCCCGCTCTATCTGGCCGACGCCAAGGGCTACTTCAAGCAGGAGGGGATCACGGTCGAGCTCCAGAAGGTGAAGAGCGGTCAGGACGCGGTGCCACTCGCCGCGGCGGGGAAGATCGACGCCGTTGTCGCGGGCTTCTCGGCCGGACTGTTCAACGGTGTCGCCAAGGGCCTCGGCGTCAAGGTCCTCGCCTCCATGGGAGCCGCCACCGGCGAGACTCCCTCGCCCACGGCCCTGGAGGTCGCCAAGCGGCTGCTGGACTCCAAGGACGTCGACGACCCGGCCGATCTCCGGGGCCGCAAGATCGCTGTCGCGGGAGGCGCCGGGGCCGCGGGCGGCTACCAGCTCGCCGAGACCCTGCGCGCGTCGGGGCTCGGACTCAAGGACGTGCGGGTGGTGAACGTGGCCGTGCCCGACATGAAGGCCGCGCTGGCCGACGGGGGAGTGGACGCGGCGGTGGTGCCCGCTCCGTTCACCACCGCCATGGAACAGGGCGGTGTGGCCGAGCCGGTGGCCGTTCCGCCCCGGGGCACCACCGCGACCGGCGTGATCGTCGGAGACGGCTTCGCCGCCGGGCCCGCCGCGGGCAAGCTGCTCGCCGCGCTCCGCAAGGCCGCCGCGGACCTTCAGGGCCGGGGCCGGACATCGGAGGAGACGCTGACGGTCCTGGCACGGGCGACCGGCCAGCAGGTGGACGTCCTGCGCAGGACGCCCGCCTACGAGTGGGATCCCCGACTCGCCCCGAACACCGGCCAGTTGAAGAAGATGCAGGCCGCCTACCGCGAGGCCGGGCTGCTGAGGGGCGGGCCCGTCGCGATGGACCAACTGGTGAAGTAGGGCCTGTTCGGCGTGCGGCGGACGGGCCGCCGCACGCCGCCGGTGCCTGGCGGCTGTGCCGCGCTCAGCCGACCTCCACGTCCTGCGGCGACTGCTGCCCCTGTCCCTGTTCCTGCCCTTGCTCCTTGCGGGACTTGAGATGAGCACGGTACGAGGCCAGTTCCTTCTTCACGATCGGCGCCATGAGGTAGAGGCCGATCACGTTGAAGAGGGCCAGCGTGAACAGGAGCGCGTCCGCCAGGTCGAGGACCGCGCCGAGGGTGAGCAGCGAGCCGACGATCGCGCACGTCGAGACCAGCAGTTTGTACGCGACGAGGCTGGCACGGGAGCGGCCGAACAGGTCGGCCCAGCCCTGCTGGCCGTAGAACGACCAAGTGACGATCGTCGAGAAGGCGAAGAGCACCACGGCGACGGTCAGGATGTACGGGAACCAGGGCATGACGGTGGCGAACGCGTCGGACGTGAGGGTGACGCCGTCGGGCACCGCCTCGCCGTTCGCCACCGCGTCACGGGCGGCGAGCCAGCTCTCCGGGCGGGCGATGATGATGGTGACGGCCGTGATCGTGCAGACCACGACGGTGTCGATGAACGGGCCGAGCATCGCCACGAAGCCCTCGGTGACCGGGTGTTTGGTCTTCACGGCGGCGTGCGCCATGGGGGAGGAGCCGAGCCCGGCCTCGTTGGAGAACGCGGCGCGCTGGAAGCCGATGATGATGACGCCGATCGCGCCGCCCGCGACACCGGACGGCGCGAACGCGCCCTCCACGATCGAGCCGAGCGCACTCGGCACGTACGAGGCGTTGGCGCCGATGACGACGAAGCAGGCGCCGATGTAGATGGCCGCCATGGCCGGGACGAGGCGCGCTGTCACCGCGCCGATGGTCTTCATGCCGCCGAGCAGGACGATGGCGATGAGGGCAGAGGAGACGATCCCGAAGGTGAGTCCGGCGCCGGTGCCGGCCATGAAGCCGTCGTCCCCGCCGGTGACGCCGCGCAGCTGCGCCAGGGTCTGGTTGATCTGGAACATGTTGCCGCCGAGCACCGCGAAGACCACGATGACGACCGCGAACAGCGGGGCGAGGACACGGCCGCAGCGCGCCAGACCGCGGTCGGCGAGGCCACGGCGCAGATACTGCAGCGGTCCGCCGCGCACCGTGCCGTCCTCGTCGATCTCCCGGTACTTCACGCCGAGCGTGCACTCGACGAACTTGATGGCCATGCCCAGCAGCCCGCACAGGATCATCCAGAAGGTGGCGCCCGGTCCGCCGACGGTCACGGCGACCGCGACACCCGCGATGTTGCCCAGGCCCACCGTGCCGGAGACTGCGGCGGTCAGCGCCCGGAAGGGGGTGACCTCGCCGGGGTCGCCCGCGTCGCCGTTCTTGCGGCTGCTGGCCCGGACGAGGCTGAGCGCGTGCTTGAAGCCGCGCAGTTGGATGGCGCCGAAGTAGAGGGTGAAGGCCGTACCGGCGATCACCAGCCAGGCGACGATCCAGGGGAAGGTGATGCCGAAGACGGTCACCTCGGCGAAGATCACCGATGAGACGGCCTGCGTGAGCGGATCGATGAAGCCGTTGATGGCGTCCTCGACGCCGCCGCCGGAGGTGCCGTCGGCGACTGGGGGAGGGGCGTCTGGGGGGATGACGGAAGCGCGCATACGGGTGTCGACTCTCCGGGCTGGGGCTGGGGCTGGATTGGGGGAGTGGCGCATCGCTACGGGGCGGCGCCGGCTCGCGAACGTTAAAGAGATGTTCAAAGCCCGGGCATGTCCGAGCCAGGGACCAAAGACCTCTACGAATGGCCCCGTTCACATCGGCCGGAGTGAGACGCCGGAGCGCACTCGCTGTCTCGCCTGCCATTCACAAGTGAGACCGAGCATGTGCTTGGGGATTCATTTGCGTGGAGCGCCAAAACGGCTTCTGATCCATGATCGGTTTGCGCGGGAGTGACCTCTGTCACCGTGCCGGTGCTCGCCCGCGAAAGGTTGTCGAAAGGGGTCGGTCCGTACACCTGGAGGTGCCGAGGCGGTGACGTGCCGCCCGCGAACCCGAGGGGAATGTCATGGCCCGCACGTACGGACTGGGCGCACGCGCTGCCGCCGCACCGGCCGCCCTGTTCATCGGCGCACTGCTCCTGACCGCCTGTGGCGGCGGGAGCGGGAGTGCACAGGACGAGGCCGGGGGTGAGAAGAGCGGCGGGAAGAGCAAGGAGCTCAAGTGGGCGGAGTGCATGCGCGCCGAGGGCCTTGACGTGCCCGACCCCAAGCCGGGCCAGATGCCCATGATGAGGCAGGGCCAGGACGAGGCGAAGGTGGATGCCGCCACCAAGAAGTGCAAGAAGTACAACCCGATGCAGGTGACCGACGCGGAGAAGAAGAAGTTCGCCGCCGAGCTGACCGAGTACGCGAAATGCATGCGCAAGAACGGGATTTCGGAGCAGGCCGATCCGGACGAGAACGGCACGCTGCTGCCCCCGAACCAGGAGGTGCAGGAGACCGATCGGTACAAGGACGCGGACGCCAAGTGCCGGAGCAAGATGAAGAGTGTCAAGCGCCAGGAAGTGGGCGGATGACGGGCGTGGCCGACAAGAAGCGCACGGCATCGCGTCGGCGCCGCGTCGCCACAGGCGTCGTGGTCGTGGCGGCAGCCGGAGCCATCGGCGCGACGCTGGCCCTCTCCGGCGGCGGCAGCGGTGGCGCGCAGGCGCCGCAGACCACGTCGACCTCGACGGCGCCGGTCGGCAAGGGCGACCTCGCGGCCACCAAGACGGCGGCGGGCAGCCTCGGCCACGGCGCTGCGAGCACACTGGGCGGGGCCCTTCAAGGCACGGTCACCTGGCTGCCGAAGACCGGCGAGACCATCACGCGCGGCGAGACGCTCTACAAGGTGGACAACCGGCCCGTCACCGCCATGTACGGCAGCACCCCGATGTACCGCGACCTCAAGCAGGGCCATGAAGGGCCGGACGTGGAGCAGCTCAACGAGAATCTGCGCGCGCTCGGTTACGGGGCCCCGCTCGGGGACACGTACACGGCGCAGACCGCGTCGGCGGTGCGCGCCTGGCGGCAGGCCCGCGGGCTGAAGGCTACCGGCACGGTCGAGAAGGGCCTCGTCGCCTTCGTGCCGGGCGCCCTGCGCATCGCGGGGCTCAAGACCCGCACCGGCGCCGCCGCGGCCGCCGACATCCTCACCTTCACCGGCAGGGAGCGCACCGTCACCGTCAAACTCCCCCTCTCCGACCAGAAGTTGGCGCGCAAGGGGGACGCTGTGGACGTCGTCCTGCCCGGCGGGAAGACCGTCAAGGGCAAGGTCACCGGCATCGAGACCGTGTCGTCCGACGCCGCCGACGGTTCCGGCTCAGGCTCCGCCGACGGCAGGGGCGGTGCTGGCGGAGGCGAAGGGTCGGGAGGCGAAGGGGCGGGCGGCGAAGGCAGCGGCGAGAAGAAGTCCGAGGCCGAGGTGACGGTCAGGATCCCGGACCAGAAAGCCCTGGGCGATCTGCAAAAGGCCCCCGTCGACGTGAACTTCACCAGCGAGGTCCGCAAAGACGTCTTCTACGTCCCGGTCACCGCTCTCGTGGCACGCACCGGCGGCGGCTACGGACTCGAGGTCGTGGACGGCGCCAAGACCCGCACCATCCCGGTCGGACTCGGCATGTTCAGCAACGGCCAGGTCGAGGTCAAGGGCAAGGACCTGCGCCCCGGCATGAAGGTCGCGGTGCCCCGGTGAGCGCTGCACCTGCCGTCGTCGAACTCGCGGGCGTGACCCGCGCATACCCCGGCGTGACCGCGCTCGCGGGCGTCGATCTCACCGTGCGCGGCGGCGAGTTGGCGGCGATCGTCGGCCCGTCCGGCTCCGGGAAGTCGACGATGCTGAACGTCATCGGCACGCTGGACCGGCCCACCGCGGGCCGCGTGACCATCGACGGCCACGACGTCGCCGGGCTGACCGACCGTCAACTCTCGGCGCTGCGCGCCCAGAGCATCGGCTTCGTCTTCCAGCAGTTCCACCTCGCCGAAGGCGTCAGCGCGCTCGACAACGTCGCCGACGGCCTGCTGTACAGCGGCCGCGGCCTCAAGGACCGCCGCCGGCGCGCGGCGGCCGTCCTGGAGCGCGTCGGCCTCGGGGAGCGGATCCACCACCGGCCCGCCGAGCTGTCGGGCGGACAGAAGCAGCGCGTCGCCATCGCCCGGGCCGTCGTGGGAGAGCCCGCTCTGCTGCTGGCGGACGAGCCGACCGGCGCCCTCGATTCGACGTCCGGCAAGGCCGTGATGGAGCTCCTGAACGAGCTGAACGCCGCGGGGACGACGATCCTCGTGATCACGCACGACCAGGGGATCGCCGAGAGCCTGCCGCGCCAGGTCGTCATGCTCGACGGCCGCGTCCGGCACGACTCGGCCGCTGACGGCCGCGTCCGGCACGACTCGGCCGCCTCGACCACGCCGACGGAGGCCCCATGCTGACCCCCGCCCGCCTCTCGCCCCGCGACCTCCTGCGCGTCGGCGGATTCGGCCTGCGCACCCGGCCCATGCGGGTCTTTCTCTCCGCGCTGGGCATCGCCATCGGCATCGCCGCCATGGTGGCCGTCGTCGGCATCTCCAGCTCCAGCCGCGCCGAACTCGACCGCACCCTGGACGCGTTGGGCACCAACCTGCTGACCGCCGTCCCGGGCCAGAGCCTGGGCGGCGGCGAGGCGAAGCTGCCCGAGGAGTCCACCGACATGGTCCGCCGGATCAAGGACGTGGAGACCGCCTCCGCCATCGGCGAGATCAAGGGGGCCAAGACGTACCGCAGCGACAAGGTCCCCGCCGAACAGTCCGGCGGCATCGGCGCCTACGCGGCACGGACGGACCTGCTGGACGCGGTCGGCGCGGAGCTCGCCCGCGGCCGCTGGTTCAACGGCGCCACCGCGAAGTACCCCACCACCGTCCTGGGCGCCGAGACCGCCGAACGCCTGGGCGTGCACCGGGCCGGCGGCCAGATCTGGCTGGGCGGCCAGTGGTTCACCGTCACCGGGATCCTCGCGCCCACGCCGCTGGCCCCCGAACTGGACACGGCGGCCCTGGTCGGCTGGGAGACGGCGCGGAAGCACCTCGGCTTCGACGGGAACCCGACCACGATCTACGCCCGGGCGGTGAAGACACAGGTCGATGCCGTACGCTCGCGCCTCGCCCCGATTGCGAACCCCGAGGACCCGTCCACAGTCGCGGTCTCCCGTCCCTCGGACGCCCTTGCCGCACAGCAGGCGGGCGACAAGGCGTTCACCGGCCTCCTCGTCGGACTCGGCGCGGTGGCGCTCCTGGTCGGGGGCATCGGTGTCGCCAACACCATGGTCATCTCCGTCCTGGAGCGGCGCGGTGAGGTCGGCCTCCGCCGGTCGCTCGGCGCCACCCAGGGGCAGGTGTGCGGCCAGTTCCTGACGGAGTCACTGCTGCTGTCGGCCCTGGGCGGCGGCGCGGGCGTGCTCCTCGGCTCCGGGGTGACGGCCGCCTACGCCCTCGCGCAGGGCTGGCCGGTGGTGGTGCCGCCCTGGGTGCTGGCCGGTGGCATCGGAGCCACCCTCGTCATCGGCGGGATCGCCGGGCTCTACCCGGCGGTGCGGGCCGCCCGCCTCGCACCGACGGCGGCGCTCGCCGCGACGTGACCCGCGTCGCCGGGGGCGGTGCCTGGAAGACGTAACGGAACGACAGAAAGGGCAGGACCGCGATGCGCGTGCTCGTGGCCGAGGACGAGCCCATGATGGCCGAGATGATCAGCAGGGGCCTGACGCGGCACGGCTTCGTCGTGGACGTCGTCCACGACGGCGACGCGGCTCTGTTCAGCATGGAGGTGGGCGACTACGACGTCCTGCTCCTGGACCGCGACCTGCCCGGCACCCACGGCGACGAGGTCGCGGCCCGCCTGGCCGGAGCGGCGGTGCGCACCCGCATCCTGATGCTCACCGCCGCCTCCGCCATGCAGGACCTGGTGGAAGGGCTCAACCTCGGGGCCGACGACTACCTGACCAAGCCGTTCGAGTACCCCGAGCTGATCGCCCGGGTCAAGGCACTGTGCCGCCGCAGCGCACCGGTGAGACCACCCGTCCTGCACCGCAGCGGCATCGAACTCGACACGGTCCGGCACACCGCCGCCCGCGACGGCCGCCCACTGGCGCTGACCCCGAAGGAGTTCGCGGTCCTGCGCATCCTCCTGACCGCCGAGGGAGTACCGGTCAGCACCGAGCAGTTGCTCGCGCAGGCATGGGACGAACACACGGATCCGTTCACCACGGCGGTTCAGGTGACGATGAGCAAGCTGCGGGCGAAGCTCGGCGAACCCCAGCTCATCGCCACCGTGCACGGCATCGGCTACCGCCTGTGAACCCGCCGAACGTGTTGCGGGTGCCGAACGTGCTGCGCGTGTCGAACCCACTCCGTGGCCGCACCGTCCGCAGCCGCATCGCGCTGGCGTACGGAGTGGTGTTCGTGGCGCTGGGAGCACTGCTCCTCGGTCTCGTGAACGTGCTGTCCCGGGCGGGCACCCACGCCGCCGCAGAGAACGCCCTGAAAGCCACGGTGGTTCCGGCCCCGGCCAACAAGCCCCCGCGCACACCGATTCCGCCGGGCGCTCCCACCCCACCGGACACTCCAACCCCGACGGGGACACCCTCCATCGAACTGCCGCGCGTCGACGGATCGAACGGGAAGCTGATCGTGTCCGCCGTGAGTGACGCCGCCTCCCAGCAGGTCCTCCTCTGGTCGGCCGTGGCGCTGCTGATCACCGGCGTGCTCGCGGTCGGGGTCGGCTGGTGGACAGCGGGCCGGGTCCTGCGCCCCATCCACGCCATGACCGCCACGGCCCGCCGCATCTCCCAGCGCAACCTCCACGAACGCATCGCCCTGGACGGCCCGCGCGACGAACTCAAGGAACTCGCCGACACCTTCGACGCCCTGCTCTCGCGCCTCGACGCCGCTTTCGACAGCCAACGGCGCTTCATCGCCAACGCCTCCCACGAGCTGCGCACCCCGCTCGCAGGGCAGCGCGCCGCCATCCAGATCGGCCTGGAGGACAACCCCGGCCCCGAGGAACTGGCACGGGTGAAGGAGGGCCTCCTCGACGCCAACCGACGCAGCGAGCGGCTCATCGACGGACTCCTGATGCTGGCCCACGGAGAGCGGGGCATTGAACGCTACGAGACCTTCGACCTGGGCCAGGTCGTCGAGGAGGAGGTCGCCGCGGTCCGGCAGACCGCCCGCGAACACGCCGTCCGCGTCACCACTGACGGCACCTCATCTTCCTTGCGGGGAGACCGTGTTCTGATCGCCCGTCTCGTCGCCAACCTGCTGTGCAACGCCGTGCTCTACAACCACCGAGACGGTGTCGTACGGGTCCACACGAGCCCGGAGGGGCGGCTGATCGTCTCCAACACCGGGCCCGCCGTCCAACAGGCGGAGCTGGAGGGCCTGTTCGAGCCCTTCCGGCGGGGTCCCGGACGCGACCGGAGAGGTGGCCGCGGTGAGGGCCTCGGACTGTCCATCGTCCGGGCCGTCGCGCAGGCGCACGAGGGCTCGGTCCGTGCGATCCCCAACGAGGGGGGCGGCCTCACCGTGACGGTGGAACTGGGCCGCCACTCATAGCAGTTGATCACCGTCTCCGGAGGCGGTGAAGGATGACATCGCGCGACGAAAGTTGATGGTCCAGGGTCCCTGTGATGCCGACTACCTGCGCTTTCCGCCGATTCGGGACTTTAGGCCCATCACGGAGCAGCGAGATATTGCGAATCTGCTGTCGGAAAGAGGCCGACGACGCGATGGGCGGAAGGCGTGGAAGTCCTCGTACGGAAACATGAAATCTCCTCACCCCAGACCCGGCAGCGGCTGACCGACGAGATCCACGGCCTGGGCTGGACCTACGACGTGGCGATGGCGCAGCCCTTTGGATTCACCGCGGCCCGGTGCCGGTTGCGCACCGTCGACGGAGTCCCCGTCCCCGGGGGAGCCGGCGACGGTGACGGACTGCCGGAAGTCGCCAGGAACGAGGCCCTGAGCGCAGCCCTGAAACACGCGGTCACCGGCGCCGCGAGCCTGCGCGGCCTCGACGTCGTGCTGCCGCCCGCGTCGGAGGTGGCCCTGAGCGGGGCGGGCGCGGAACTCGCCGTGCGGATCGTCGCGCAACAAGGTGACGTACGACTGGCGTGCCTCCCTTACCGGGCACTGGACGGAGGAGAGGACTTGGAGCTCCCCCTCTTCCTGTGGGCGCCTTGGTATGCCGCCCCCACACCGGAGGCAGCGGCGGCCCGAGCTCTGCTCGGTGACACCGCGGCGTACGGGCCCGTCCTGTCCTGGAGCGTCGACTCCGGATGCGGGATCGGAGCGACGGAGGACGAGGCACTGCTGCGGGCGCTGCTCGAATGGGTGGGCCGCGACGCCCTCTCCCTGTTCCTGTGGCGTTCGATCCACGAACGGGGCGGCATGCCGCCGCGCGTGCCCCGCGGCGTGATGCCGCTGCATGTCGCCGACGAGGCCGACCGGATCAGCGCGGCCATCGGCAGCCGGGTCGTGGTCCTCGACCTGACCGGTGACATCGGCATTCCGGTGGCCCTCGCGCTGGTCCCCGCCTCCGGGGCGTTCGAGCGATCCCTTGTCCCCTTCTCCGTCCGCGCCTCGCTGAGCGGTGCTCTCGCGGTGGAGGGAGCGGTCAGCGGCCTCCTGGGAGCCCACCTCCTGGACCGGGAGTACGGCGACGACCGGCCGCGCACCATTGCCGTGCACAAGCGGTTCGCGCGACGCCCGAGGCTGCTCGACTGCGCGCGCATCGCCTGCGCCGGACGCCTCTACCCGGGATCCGCCGTCAGACAGCTCGTCGAGGATCCGGCGGCCGATGCCTCCCTCGCGGAACAGCGCCGCGAAGTCGTCCGGCGCATCTCGGCGGCCGGGATCCGCGTGCTGGCGCACCGGCTGCGGCGGATGAGCCACGGCACGACGGCCGTCCAGGTCCAATGCCCCGGCCTCGAACGCTTCCACCTGGTCACGGAGGGCCGCCTCAACACCCCCGGGGCGCGCGCCAGAACACGGGTGGGGACGGCATGAAACCCCTCATGGTCACGAATGGAGAAGCGTGTGACGGCGCAGTACAGCAGCCGCAGGAACCTGCTCACCTCGTCCGCACTGATCGGTGCCGGTCTGGTGCTCTCGGCATGTGGTGTCGCGAAGAAGGACGAGGAGGGAAAGGGGGCGGACGCGGCCGCCGGTAAACAGCGCTCGCAGGCCCGCATAGCCGTGCTGCCGAAGGATGGTGCGACCCGTGCGAGCATCAACAAGGACGCGAAGGTCACCGTCAGGGAAGGCACGCTGACCCGGGTCTCGATGACCGGCCCGAAGGGCACGCCCGTCAAGGGCACGATGGCGGCGGACCGCAGGAGCTGGCGGCCCGACGGGCGACTGGAGCGCGGGACGGTCTACAAGATCTCGGCGACCGCGAAGGACTCCAACGGCCTTGAGACCCGCACGACTTCGTCCTTCACCACCGTCTCCGAGGCCAACAGCTTCATCGGCACCTTCACACCCGACGACGGGGCCACGGTCGGTGTCGGCATGCCGGTGTCGATCAATTTCGACAAGGCGATCACGGACAGGAAGGCCGTCCAGTCCCGCATCACGGTGACGTCGAGCACGGGTCAGGAAGTCGTCGGGCACTGGTTCGGCGACCGGCGTCTCGACTTCCGTCCGGAGAAGTACTGGACGGCCGGGTCGACCGTCACGCTGAAGCTGCGCCTGGACGGGGTGGAAGGCTCCCGGGGCGTCTTCGGCATCCAGGACAGGACGATCACCTTCAAGGTCGGCCGCAGCCAGGTCTCCACCGTCGATGTCGCCACCAAGAGCATGACGGTCACCCGGGACGGCAACACGATCAAGACCATTCCGATCTCCGCCGGCTCCGCCAAGAACCCCACGTACAACGGCGAGATGGTGATCTCCGAGATGTTCAAGGAGACGCGCATGGACGGCTCCACGGTCGGCTTCGGCGGCGAGTACGACATCCCGGACGTGCCGCACGCCATGCGCCTGTCCACGTCGGGCACCTTCATCCACGGCAACTACTGGGGCGCGGACTCGATCTTCGGGAACAGCAACACCAGTCACGGCTGCGTCGGTCTCAACGACGTCAAGGGCGGGAACGACCCCGGCCAGCCGGGTTCCTGGTACTACAGCAACTCGATGATCGGCGACCTGGTCATCGTCAAGAACTCCCCGGACACCACGATCAAGCCCGACAACGGCCTCAACGGCTGGAACATGAGCTGGGCCGAGTGGAAGGCGGGCTCGGCGATCTGAGCACCCGTACCCGTACCCGTACCCGAGCCCGTACCCGCACCCGCACGCCACCACGGATGCGGGCCGCGCGGCCGCCGCTCAACGCTTGGCGTCACACTTGCTCAGGTCGGGCTCGGCGAGCGGCTTGCCCTCCGGCGTCATGTACGTCACCCAGAGGACCACGTCCTTCTTCCCCTCGTTGCGGCCCTCGTGGACGTAACCGCTGCCCTCGACGATCGACTCGCCCGCCTTGAACGTGCGTACGCCACCGGGATGGACCGGGGCGTAGTGCGTGAGCTTGCCCTTCTTCACCACACCGACGAGCTCGCCGTAGTGGCAGTGCTGCCCCGTGCCGCCGCCCGGCGGGATCGTGATCTTCCGGTAGTTGACCTGGACGGGGCCGTCGACGTCGACGCGCACGGGGCCCTCCTGCCTGCCCTCGGCGACCTCCCTCACGACCGGAGCGGTCGACCTCCCCTCGGCGGACGCCGACGGCAGGGCGACGCCTGCCGTCGTGATGAAGGCCGCCGAGGCGGCAGTGGTCGCCAGGGCACGACGGAACATACGCATGCGTGAGACCTCTCGGTGAAAGACCGGCGGAGCCGCCGACGGCTTCCGCTCTCGTCACCCGAGATAGTGCTGCGCCGCGGCCCCGGGGGTCAGGGCCTTAGGTCTCTTACTGGCCGGTTGCCTGCTGACGGTGGCCGGTTGCCCGGTGTCGACGCGCGAGCACGTAGTACTGGAAGAGGGTGTCCGTCGTCGCGTCCCCCGCCACGCGGGACACGACGGTCAGCCCATGGCGCCTGGCCACTTCGTGCACGGGGAGCACCAGGGGAGTGCGCCCGAAGGCCAGGACCTGGCCGTCCGGGGCGAGGGTGCCGATGAGCGTGTCGAACAGGTCGACGGACTGAGCGACCGTCACGACCTCGCTGTTCAGGAACCGCAGGACGAGCACGTCCACCGTTTCGTCGGGCCCCGGCGGCTGCCGGGCGTCCGCGACGGACACCTGGGGCAGGGCGCGCCGCAGGTCGGCCAGGAGTGCCCCGGTGGAGCAGGCCGGATCGTAGACCACCGAGCCCGCCCGCAGACCCTGGGAGAGATGGTGGACCGTGTGGGCGCGGAAGTGGGCCTCGTCCCCGTCCTCGTCCCCGTCCAGAAACGGGGCCAACTGGCCGTCCGCAGACACCTGTTCCTGACCGCAGAGCTGCTCCCGCCAGGTGTCGTCGAGGTGCGGGAAGGGGAAGACGATCTCGGCTCGCGGATCGGACAGGGCCGCGGCGACGAGGCCGGCATGCGCCCCGGCCCCGGGCGCGGCCTCCGCCCCGGCCTTGGGTGACGGCAGGTAGGCGAGGGACACACCGTTCTCCGTGAACTGGAAGCCCTCGAACCGGCCGAGCACCATGTCGCGGCGCAGCACACCGGACAGTCGACGTCGGCCCTCGGCATCCCGTACGGGCGTCTTCACCCCCAGCCACTCGGCGAGGCCGGTGCGCAGGAGGAAGCATCGGCTCAGTTCACTGGGCCTGAGGAAGATGTGGTGCAAGGGGGCGGCGGTCGCCACGGTGGAACTCCAGCTTGTGAGCATGGTCGAGCGGCTTGCAGCGGTAAGTCAGCAGTGTCGGCGGCCCAGTTGGGCCGCGGTTCTTCGAGTCCGCCGGCTGAGGCCCTCGTCGAGGGCCGAGTGTCCGGCTCCGGCCCGGTGCAGGGCCGTGCCCGGCAGTTCTCCGGACTCCCACCACCGCAGGACGTGGCCGTCCCGCGTCGGCAGCCGACCGGCCGCGCGCGCGGCCGGTGGCGTGATCACGAGCCGTCCCGGTGCGCTCGGGCACGCGGTCCGGGCCGCGCGAAGTGCCCCTCCGTGACGAGGTGGAAGCGTTCGAGGCCGGGACACTGGACCTGGGCCACGGTGGTGCCGTGGCTGAGCTGACGCAGCCGGTGCGCGACGACGCGCACACCGCTCGCCGCGATGCGCCGGACGACCTCGTGCCGCTGCTCTTGCACGGGAGCTTCGGCCAGCTCGCCGTCCGCGTACGGCTTGACGGCGGGAGCCTGGTACAGGCGGTCCGCGCAGGCGATCTGTGCGCAGGCCAGCAGGCGCGGCTGCTGGGCGAGACGCCGGCCGACGGCGAGCCCGGGCTGTGAACTCCCGCCGTACGCCTGCCGGATGAGGCGCCCTTGGGCGAGTTCGGAGACGGCCCGCTCCAGCGCGACCTCCCCGCTCAAGGACGCTCCGAGCCCGTACTGCGCGGGCCGGGAGCCGGACGCCGCGACGACGGCGAGCGCCACCGGGACGCCGATGTCGCTGGTCAGATCCAGTACGAAGGTCCGGCGGCCGCTGGCATCGCCGATCCGGTCGATGGCGTCGGCCAGGTGCGCCGGCATCGAGCTGCGGGGGATGCGGGGCGGCATGTCCCCGCCTTCGTGGATCGAGCGCCACAGGAACAGCGAGAACGCGTCGCGCTCCACCCATTCGTTGAGTGCGTGCAGCAGCGCTTCGTCCTCCGTGGCGCCGATCGCGCAGCCGGAGTTGACGCTGTAGGACAGGACGCGGCTGTAGTCCGTGGTGTCGCCGAGTGCGCCTCGGGCCTCGGCGGCCCGGGCGGTCGGTGTGACGTACCAGGGTGCCCACAGGGAAAGGGGCAGCTCCAGGTCCTCCCCGCCGTCCAGCGCCCGGTAGCGCAGACAGGCGACCTTGGCGTCGTCCTGCTCGGCGAGGATGCGCACGGCGTCCTCGCGACCGGCTGTGCCATGGGCGACAGCGGCGCTGGGACGGAGCACGTATTCCAGGTGCTTCAGGCTTCCTGGGCCGGTGAGGGCGTGTTCAAGTGCCTCGTAGAGCGCACCGGTCGTGGCCGCGTCGGGGAAGCCCTTTCCGCTGCCCACCCCGCCCGGAATCGGCTTTCCTTCACTGGTCCGTAAGCGGCAGTGTGCCGCCGTCAGTCCGACGGGCCGCACCAGTTCCACGTCCTGGGTCCAGCCCAGTGCGCGGATGTCGGCCTTGGCCTGCCGCCGTGCGTGCGGCAAGGATAATTCTCGTTCCCGTGCCAGGTCTTTCATGGCCTCCACCATCGGCGGAGCGGGGGTGGGCTCGAGCACGCACCCCCGCACCGGTGTCAACGACGTGATCAGACAGTCGCGTGCGTGCTCTCCGCGTCGTCGGAGCACTGTTCCGTCGTGGCGTCGACGTCGTCATCGAGGAGGTCGATGTCCACTGCGTTCAGCGTGTGAAAGGCACCCATGATCCATTCCTTCTCTGCGGGGGCTCTGTGTGAGCGATACCGCCGGGCAGTTCGGCCCGGCGTCCCAAGATTCACATGGGCGCCATGGGGCAGGAGTGGGTCCAAAGTCCTTTCCGGAAAGGGCTTCTGACCCTAGGTCAGATCTGCTGACTGTGCTGTCCGCGGCGGCTCCGTCCGGTCTACCCGAGGCGCGTGAGCCGCGCCCCGAAGGACGGCGCGGTCCGGTCCTCCTGCAGCGCCACCGGCACCGTGGACGCGCCGGGCCCGCTGCCGATCGTCAACACCCCCACGCGTGTACCGGCCCTGGCCTCCCGCGCCGGTGCCTCCCCTCCGTCGCGGATGCTCAGCGTCAGCTTCTGGCCCGGTACGCCGACGGCCCTGGCGTCCTTGGTGGCCACCAGCGGGACCCGCCGGCCGAGCCCGTCGTCGACGTACCCGACGACCTGCCCCTTCCTCGCCACGACCGTGGACGTCATGGCGTCGCGTACGGCCTCGATGACCTTCTTGCTGTTGTCCTTGACGAGAACCAGGCTGTTCGCGCCGTTGGGGTCGGGCCCTTCGGCGCGCTGGCCGAGCATCGTGCCGAGGATCAGCGGGGTCCTGCCGCCCACCGTCTTGTAGGCGGCCCACATCAGCGTCCCGCCCGCGGCGGTGTTCGACCCGGTCTTGATGCCCTTCACGCTCAGACCGGCGAGCAGCAGGTTGTCGTTGTTGTTGTTGATCGGCTGCGGAAGGCCCTTGATCGTGGCGTTCGGCAGCTGGACGACCGCCCTGAACGCGTCGAACTTCATGACCGCCTCGGCCAGCTTGAGCTGGTCGGCCGCGGTGCTCACCGTCTTGGAGTCCAGACCGCTGGGATCGGTGTACGTGGTGTCGGCCATCCCGAGGTCCTTCGCGGCGGCGTTCATCCTGTCGACGAACTCCGCCTCCGAGTCACTCTTGGTGTCCCAACGGGCCAAGAGGCGGGCGATGTTGTTGCCCGACGGGATCATCAGCATCTTCAGCATGTCCTGCTGACTGAACTTCCCACCCGCGGTCAGCCCTTCGATGCGCGACTCGTCCTTCGCCTCGCCGTCCGCCACGGCCTTGGCGTCGACCTCGATCGTGGGCCCGGACTCACCCTTCTTGAGCGGGTGCTCCTTGAGGAGTACGTACGCCGTCATCACCTTGGCCACACTGGCGATCGGCACGGGCTTCTGCTCCCCGAACGTGCCCACCTTTCCCGACCCCTGGATGCGAACGGCGCCCTGCCCCTGCTCCGGCCACGGCAGCTTCACCTGCCCGTCGAGGGTGACGGACGACGGGGCGTCTCCCGTTGTCAGGGCCGGGGCCGGCAGCGGCCGCAGGAGCTGGGCCCCGACGACGATGCCGCACAGGAGCAGGAAGAGGGGCGTCCAGATCCGCAGGCGACGCAGCAGAGTTCGTCTCATGGTCTCGGGCGGCGGCGGGGTGTTGGTGAGTTGCGCGAGCAGGTCGAGCGGAGGCACGGGGTGCGTGGTGGGGGCTTCGGCCGACGGTGTGGCTCCTGTGGCGACGGCGACGGCGTCGTCTTCGGGCGGCAGCGAGCCGGTGCCCGCGCCCGGCACCTGCTCGCCGCCGCCCGGACCGTTTGCGGTGTCGGTGTCGGTGTCGGTGTCGGTGTCGGTGTCGGTGCGGGGCGCCTTCGCCGATGGCGCCTCCAGGGACTTGAGTGCGACGAACTTGCTCGTCCGCTCGGAGTCCGACTCGTGGTCCTGGTCCGTCTCGGGGGCCGCTGCCGCTCCTGCGGTTTCGCTGTCGTCCCTGTCCTCCTGGGCTCCGTCCACGGCCTGTTCGGCCTGTTCGGCCTGTTCCGGCCGCGACGCACCGGTCGGCTCGCCTGTTCCTCGTATCGCCTTCATCTGTCCTGCCACCTCGCTCTCGTCGCGACTGCCTACTTGTCCAGTACGGCCTTCATGACCGCCTGCGCGATCGGGCCGCCGAGCTTTCCGCCCGCGATGTCGGAGCGGGGGATGTCCATGTCCTTGGAATCGACGAAGACCGCGACGGCGACGGGGGAGGTGCCGTCCGCCTGCTTGGCGTAGGAGACGAACCACGCGTAGGGGAGTTCATCGCGGACATCGGCGCCGTGCTGCGCGGTGCCGGGCTTGCCGCCGACCGTGACTCCGGGAATGCGCGCCTTGTCGGCGGTGCCTTCGGTCACGGTGTTCTCCATCATCTCCTGCACCTTCAGCGCGGTGTCCTCGGAGACGGCCTGGCTCAGTTCCTCGGGCTCGTTCTTGTCGAGCGTGGACAGGTCGGGTCCGCGCAGCTCATCGACCATGTAGGGCTGCATCACCTTGCCGTTGTTGGCGATCCCGGCGGTCACCATGGCCATCTGGAGCGGGGTGGTGGTCAGGCTGCCCTGGCCCATGCCGGTCAGAGCGGTCTGGGGTTGGTCGAGCTTCTCGGGGTAGCCGCTCGGGGCCGTGCGTACGGGAATGAACTGCTCCTTGTTGAAGCCGAATTTCTCCGCCGTCTCGCGCATCTTGTCCTTGCCCGCCTTGTGCGCGACGTCCAGGAAGACGTTGTTGCACGACCACTGCAGCGCGGTCTTCAGAGAGACGCTGTCGCACTGGGAGTTGGGCACGACGTTGCCGATCTCGGTCGAGCTCTGCGGCAGCCGGTAGGGGGCCGGGGCTTCGGTGCGTGCGTCGATGTCGGTGATGACTCCGTGCTCGAGCGCGGCCGCCGCAGTGAGGATCTTGAACGTGGAGCCCGGCGGATAGATCTCACGGATCGCCCGGTTGCTCAGGGGCTTGTCCTTGTCCCGGTCGAGCGCGGTGAACGCCTTGCCCTCCTTGGCGGACATGCCGGCGAAGACGGAAGGGTCGTACGACGGTGTGCTCGCCATCGCGAGGATCTTGCCGGAGCGCGGGTCGAGCGCGACGACCGCGCCCTTGGCGCCGAGGTCCTTGAGCCCCTTGTACGCGGCCTTCTGGGCCTTGGGGTCGATGGTGGTGAGGACGTCGCCGCCGCGCTGCCTCTCGCGCGTCAGGGCGGAGAGCGGATTCCGGACGAGCCGGTCGTCCTTGCCGCTGAGCAGATCGCTCTCCACGCCTTCGAGGAAGGTCGAGCCCTGTGCCTGCGAGAAGTAGCCCGTGATGGGCGCGTACATGGCGCCGTCCCGGTAGACGCGCTTGTACTTGAGGTCCGAGCCCGGAGTCCGCTTCGAGCCGGTGATCGCATCACCGGCGACGACGATGTCGCCGAGCGGCTGGGAGAACGCGGCGATCGGCACGCGGCGGTTGCTCGGGTCGCCGGCCAGCGTGCGACTGGACACCAACTGCACCCAGGTCGCCTGCAGGAGCAGGGAGAGTATGAGGATCCCGCAGAGGATTGCTGTGAGCCGTATCGTCCTGTTCATCGTTCTCCGAATTCGGTTGCACGGTGGCACCGGATGCGCCGATGACGGATGAAATCGGGCAAACCGTTCATCGAGGAGAACAGGAGCGCCCTCTCCCTGTCCATGACCAAAAGGGGATATGGGTTGATCAATCGTCGATATCGTTGCTGCTTGCCCGCGTGATCCGAGGTTCGACAGCGCGTGCATGGCGTTGGAAGATCTTTTCCATGGCCATCGCACCGAACGCCGACTCGACCCCGGGGCCGCCCCCGGGCCCGGCCCCTCGCCTGAACCGGAACCCGCACCCGCTGGTCGCCCGAGCGCGCCGGCTCGCCACCGACGTGCTCGCGCCCATCGCCGAACGCGTCGACCAGGAGGGCGTGCCCCGCAGCAGCATCGAGGCCGTCAAGGAGTCGGGGCTGCTCGGTGTGAGCGCACCGGTGGAGTACGGCGGTTCGGCGGCGCCCGCCGCCGTGGCGCGTGAGATCGCCGAGATCCTGGCGGGGGCGTGCTGCTCGACGTGGTTCGTGCAGACCCAGCACCACACACCGGTCAGCACCCTGGCCAAGAACGAACTGCCCGTGCGCGAGCGCCTGTTGGGCCCACTGGCCAGCGGTGAGCTGCTGTCCGGCGTCGCCTACGCCCAGCTGCGCGCGTACCCCCGTGTTCCCGTGCGGGCCACCCGGGACCGAGGCGGCTGGCGCTTCGACGGGACGGTCCCCTGGTACACGGGCTGGGGGCTCAACGACGTCATGCTGCTGGCCGGGGTGACGGAAGCGGACGAGGCGCTCTTCGCCTTCACCGAGGCGCGGGCCCAGCCGGGACTGCGCCCGTCCGCGCCCATGCGACTGGCGGCGCTCGGCGCCTCACGCACGGTCTCGCTCGAGCTGGACGGACTCCGGCTGCCCGACGAAGCCGTCGCCCTGCGCACGCCGTACGAGACGTGGGCCGCGTCCGACCGCCCGAAGAACACCAACGCCTCACCGGCCGTCTTCGGCATCACCGAGTCGGCCCTCGCGCTGCTCGACGGCGCCCCGGCCGGGCAGGAGACGGCCCACGCCCTGCGCTCCCGCCTGGACGAGGTCAGACGGCAGGCGTACGCCCTGGCCGACCACCCGGTCCCGTACGAGCGCATCGAGGAGAGGCTGGCGGTCAAGACGCAGGCGTACGACCTGATGCGGACCGCGACGACGGCAGCCGTGGTGGCCGGCGGCGGCCGGGCCATGTCCCTGGACAGCCGGGCGCAACGCCTGGCCCGCGAGGGGATGTTCCTGCTGGTGCAGGGGCAGACGGACGAGGTGCGCGGCGCACACCTCGGCCATCTGTCGATGGACCGGGGTGCCGCAGGCGCGAACCCGCCGAGCTCGCCCATGACGGACGGCTGAAGGAGGCAGGGAACCTTCGACGGGCATGGCCGGGCCGCCGAGTTCTCTTCATGGTGCGCTGTGCAGCGGGGCGTGGTTCGCCTTGAAGAGGCGTTCGCCCGCGAGACGCATGACGAGATTGCGCAGCGGCGTGGGAAGACCGCGGGCCCTGTCCCGGCGCCGGTTCTGCTCCAGGACCCATTGGATACGGTGCGCGCGGCGGGCCTGGAACGTGCGCAGGGTTGTTTCGATGCGGTCCGTGCCGACGCGCCGGCCCGAGCCCGCGAGCAGGTCGGCGAGGACCAGGGAGTCCTCCAGTGCCATCGCTCCTCCCTGGGCCATGCTCGGGGAACAGGCGTGCGCGGCATCGCCGATGAGGACGACGCGCGATCGCGCCCAGTCCGCGCCGACGCTCTCGTGGAGAGCCGCGAAATGGGCGTCCGCGCCCTGTTCGAGGAGCCGCGGCACCGGAGCCGCGAAGTCGCTGAAGAGATCGCGCCAGTCGCCGTCCGGGGCCTTCGCCACGGGGCTGTTGATGTCGGCGTAGCAGTACACGCGACCGCCGCCGAGCTGCACGGTCAGGAACCCGCGGCCGTCGCTGCCCAGCCGGGCGGTCCAGTCGTGGATGCCGGAGATCTCCGCGTCGTCGGCGATGAACCGCCAGCACAGCTGGCCCAGGAAGCGTGGCCCCGGCCCTCCGAAGGCGCTGCGGCGTACGGCGGAGTGGATGCCGTCCGCGCCCACCACCAGGTCGTACGACTCCTCCGAGCCGTCGGCCAGGGTCACCGTCCCGTCGGTGCGCACGTCCGTCACCTGGGTGCCGAACCGCACGACCGTGTCACCGATCTACCTGCGCAGCACGCCGCCGAGGTCGGCGCGGCTGATCGCCAGGCAGTCGCCGACCGTGCCCCAGATCCTGCGGACGTCGAACTCCACGAGGGGGCGCCCGAGATGATCGTGGATCCGCTGGCGTGCGACGCGCTCGGCACGCTTGGCCACCTCCTCGGCGACACCGAGCTCGCGCAGCGCGCGAACCGCGTTGGCGGGGAGGTAGAGACCGGCTCCGGAAGTCCGCCACTGCGCTTCGCGCTCGACGATGTCGACTTCCATGCCACGTGATCTGAGGGCGGTGGCCAGAGCCAGTCCGGATATTCCGGCGCCGACGACCAATACACGAGGACAGCTCATGGGGCATTCCTACCGGTCCTCCGACTGCCTCGCCCGAGACGAAGGTTGACGATGTTTCGATTCGGCGGTCGATGGGTGATAGGTGCGAGCGCAGTTCCGCTCTGACATCTGCCGCAGTAGCGATAAGTCGACTTATGTTGGCGAAATAGACCAAAGTCTACTTACCGGCATGAGCCAGGCATGCAATTTTCGTTGTCGAAGGACGTCCGCCGGAAGACCGGACCGCCGAGTCGGCTGTGCGGTCGACGCCGGCACCAGCGCACAGAGGAGATTCCCCGTGGCCGAGCTGTTCTACGACGACGATGCCGACCTGTCCATCATCCAGGGCCGCAAGGTCGCGGTCATCGGTTACGGCAGCCAGGGCCACGCTCACGCCCTCTCGCTGCGTGACTCGGGCGTCGACGTGCGCGTCGGTCTGCACGAGGGCTCCAAGTCCAAGGCGAAGGCCGAGGAGCAGGGCCTGCGTGT
>NZ_JBHYJB010000035.1:0-122762 GCF_042740175.1 Streptomyces sp. NPDC059009
GTTCAGCACGTTCGACAGATCGGCACCGGTGAAGCCGGACGCTAGGCCAGCCCGGCCACCAGGTCCGCCACGCTCTTGCGGCGGCCCGTGTAGAACGGCACCTCTTCACGGACGTGCATGCGGGCCTCGGAGCCGCGCAGGTGACGCATCAGGTCGACGATGCGGTACAGCTCGTCGGCCTCGAAGGCGAGCAGCCACTCGTAGTCGCCGAGGGAGAACGACGCGACCGTGTTGGCGCGCACGTCCGGGTAGCCGCGGGCCATCATGCCGTGGTCCTTGAGCATGCGGCGGCGGTCCTCGTCGGGCAGCAGGTACCAGTCGTAGGAGCGCACGAAGGGGTAGACCGAGACGTAGTTGCGCGGCGTCTCGTCGGCCAGGAAGGCCGGGATGTGCGACTTGTTGAACTCGGCGGGGCGGTGCAGCGCCATGTTCGACCAGACCGGCTCCAGGGCGCGGCCGAGCTTGGTGCGGCGGAAGAGGTTGTACGCCTCCTGGAGCTCGTCCGCGGTCTCGGCGTGCCACCAGATCATGACGTCGGCGTCGGCGCGCAGACCCGACACGTCGTACGTGCCGCGCACGGTGATGTCCTTGGCGGCGAGCTGGTCGAAGAGCTCCTGGACCTCGTCGGCGAAGCCGGTGCGGTCCTCGGGGAGCACGTCGCGCAGCTTGAAGACGGACCACAGCGTGTAGCGGATGACCTCGTTGAGGTCCTTGGCCTTCTTGCCGGCGTTGGGGGTCTTGGCGGGAGCGTCGTCAGTCATGGGGCTATTGTCCCGCGCCGCCGTGCAGACTCTGCACCGGGTTCTCGCTCAGCTGATCCATCCCGGCACGGTCCCCGCCCAGGTCATCCACGGCGGCGTAGGCCCCGGCGATGCAGGCCGGGATGCCCACCCCGTCGTACGCCGCTCCGCAGACCGCGAGCCCCGGCACCCGGGCGACGTGCTCGCGGATGCGGGCCACGCGCGCGTGGTGGCCGACGGGGTACTGGGGCAGACCGTCGGTCCAGCGGGTGACGAGGGCGGCGACCGGGGCGGCGTCCAGGCCGACCGCCGCGCGCAGGTCGTGCCGCGAGACGTCGACGAGCTCGGCGTCCTCGCGCTCCAGGTCCTTGGTGTCCCCGTAGCGGCCGACCGAGGCGCGCAGGACGAGCAGGTCCGGGTCCTCGTCGGCGATCCAGCCCCACTTCTGGGAGGCGAAGGTGGACGCCTTGATGGTGTGCCCGTCGATGGGCGGGACGAGGAAACCGCTGCCTTCGGGGAGGCGGATGTCGCTCCTCTTGTACGCGAGGGTCATCAGCGCCATGGAGGCGTACTCGACGGTGCGGAGCTCCTGCGCGGCGGCGGGGGCAGTTGCCGTCAACAGGTCCGCCGCTGCCCCGGCGGGCAGAGCCACGACGACGGCGTCGGCCTCGAAGGTCTTGTTCCCTGCTACGACGTGCCACTGTTCGACGGCGCCAGGGGACTCCGCCCCGGCCGCGGACTGCAGGCCCGTCTCGGCCGGTTGCGCGGTTCCCCGCGCCCCCAGCGGGGCGCGGCGCAGCCCCGTCACGGGCATGCCCGTGAGAACCTCCGCGCCCCGCGCGCGGAGTGACTCCGCGACCGCGAGCGGGAGTTGGCCGACGCCGCCCTCGATGCCCATGAAGACGGGCCCGGTCTGCTGGTTCTTCGCCGCGCGGGCCTGGATCTCGCGGACGCCCTCCGTGAGGGAGTCGTGGGTGCGGGCCGCTTCGAAGAGCTGGGGCACGGCCGAGCGCATCGAGATGCGGTACGCGTCCCCGGCGTAGACCCCGCCGAGGAGCGGCTCCACGAGCCGGTCGACGACCTCGCGGCCGAGGCGGGCGGCCACGTACTCGCCGACCGCGACGTCGTCGCCGACCTCGGTGGGCGGCAGCTCGCGGTCCCGCTCGATGCGGTGCAGGCCCTCGTCGGAGAGGACTCCGGAGAGGGCGGAGGCGTCGCCGGGCACGCCCATGACGTGGCCCTTCGGCATGGGGCGCAGGGCGCCGCGGGTCCAGATCGCGGCGGTCGCGGTGGCCGGGGCCTGCAGCCGGTCGGCGAGACCCACCTCGCGGGCCAGGGCGACCGCCTCGGGGCGGCGGGCCAGCATCGACTCGGCGCCCAGGTCGACCCGTACGCCCTCGATCTCGCCCGCGTGCAGCTTGCCGCCGAGCCGCCCGGACGCCTCCAGGACGGTCACCCGGGCCCCGGTGCCGAGCAATCGGTGCGCGGCGGCGAGACCGGCGATCCCGCCTCCGATGACGACGACGTGGGGCCGCCCCGCGGGGCTCGTACGAGTGTCCGTTTCGCGCATGCCTCCACTCTCTCAGACCGCGCGCGGACCGCCGACGAGTCCCGAACGTGACCCCATCGGGACCGCTCGGCGACCATCGAACCGCCCTCCCCCGGCGTCGAAGGAGCAAACGGCAGCACCCACTTCATGACCTCGGGGAGTACGGCGAGATGCATGCGATGAGGACGTCCAGGCACCGTTCCGCCCGCTGGGGCGCGGGCATTCTGCTCGCCGTCGCGCTCGCCCTCGCGGGGTGCGGCGGGACGGGCGGCGACGACGATGCCAAGAGCGCCGGCAGGGGCGGCAGGCCGGCGGCCCCGGAGGGCGGCGCGGCGGACCAGGACCAGGACCAGGACCAGGGGACGGGCGCGGCCGACGGGACGGGGGCCGACGGCGGCGCGGACAAGAGCGGTGCGCGCCAACCCCCGAAGGTGCTGGGCGCGCACGTCATCCGGACCGCGCACCTGACCGTCCGCGTCAAGGACGTCCCGAAGGCCCTGGACGAGGCGCGCACGGCGGCCGAGGGCGCGGGCGGCTTCGTGGGCGACGAGTCCACGGACCGCGACTCCCGCGGCCACGAGCGCTCCCGCGTCGTCCTGCGCGTCCCGCAGGACGCGTACAAGGAGGTCCTCGCCGACCTCCAGGGCACCGGGAAGCTCCTCAGCCGCACCGCGAAGGCGCAGGACGTCAGCGACCAGGTCGTGGACGTGGAGAGCCGCGTGAAGTCGCAGCGGGCGAGCGTCGCACGGGTGCGGGAGCTGATGGACCAGGCCACCAAGCTGAGCGACGTGGTGTCCCTGGAGGGCGAGTTGAGCACCCGTCAGGCCGACCTGGAGGCGCTGCTCGCCCAGCGGGACGCGCTGAAGGACCGCACCACCATGGCCACGATCACGCTCACGCTGCGCGAGACGTCCGCACCGGCGGACGGGGTGGAGGACGACGACCCGACGTTCGTGGACGCGCTGTCGGGCGGCTGGGGCGCGTTCCTCGCGATGCTGCGCTGGCTGGCCGTGGCGCTCGGCGCGGTGCTGCCGTTCGCGGCGCTCGCGGCGCTCCTGGTGGTGACGTGGCGGCGGTTCGCGGGCCCGCGCCTGGCGCGCCGTCCGCAGCCCGCGGCGGGGCCCGCCGGGGAGGCCGCGGACCCCAATGCGCCCGAAGCGCCCGCGACTTCGCAGGCTCCGGAGAAGTGACTGTCGGTGCCGCGCCGTAGCGTGTCCTCATGAGCGCTGCACTGGAACGGTTGGTGGTCGTCGGTGGCGACGCGGCGGGGATGTCCGCCGCGTCCCAGGCCCGCAGGCTGAAGAGCCCCGAGGAGCTGGAGATCGTCGCGTTCGAGCGCGGGCACTTCAGCTCGTTCTCGGCCTGCGGCATCCCGTACTGGGTGGGGGGCGACGTCCCGGAGCGGGACCAGCTGATCGCGCGCACGCCCGAGGAGCACCGGGCCCGCGCCATCGACCTGCGGATGCGCACGGAGGTCGTGGAGCTCGACCCGGCCGGGCGCCGGGTGCGCAGCCGGGACCTGGAGACGGGCGCCGAGGAGTGGACGGCGTACGACAAGCTCGTCATCGCCACCGGCGCCCGCCCGGTCCGCCCGCAGCTGCCCGGCATCGACGCCCCGGGCGTGCACGGCGTGCAGACCCTGGACGACGGCCAGGCCCTGCTCGACACCCTGTCCCGGACGACGGGCCGCCGGGCCGTGGTCGTCGGCGCGGGCTATATCGGCGTGGAGATGGCCGAGGCCCTGGTCAGCCGCGGCTATGAGGTCACGGTCGTCAACCGCGGCGCGCAGCCGATGTCCACGCTCGACCCGGACATGGGCCGCCTGGTCCACGAGGCGATGTCGGGCATGGGCATCGCGATGGTGAACGACGCCGAGGTGACGAAGATCCTCACCGGCGAGGACGGCCGCGTCCGCGCGGTGGCCACGGAGGACGCCGAGTACCCGGCGGACGTGGTGGTGCTCGGCATCGGCGTACGCCCGGAGACCTCGCTCGCGCGTGCGGCGAGCCTGCCCCTGGGGGAACACGGCGGTCTGCTCACGGACTTGGCGATGCGCGTGCGCGGCTACGACGACATCTGGGCGGGCGGCGACTGCGTGGAGGTGCTCGACCTGGTCTCGGGCCGCGAGCGCCACATCGCGCTCGGCACGCACGCGAACAAGCACGGCCAGATCATCGGGGCCAACGTGGGTGGCGACTACGGGACGTTCCCGGGCGTCGTGGGCACGGCGGTGAGCAAGGTCTGCTCCCTGGAGATCGCCCGCACCGGTCTGCGCGAGAAGGACGCGCACGCGGCGGGCCTGCGCTTCGAGAAGGTCACCATCGAGTCGACGAGCCGCGCCGGCTACTACCCGGGGGCGGCCCTGATGACGGTGAAGATGCTCGCCGAGCGCCGGACGGGACGGCTGCTCGGGGTGCAGATCGTGGGCCGCGAGGGGGCGGCGAAGCGGGTCGACATCGCGGCGGTGGCGCTGACGGCGCGCATGACGGTGGAGCAGATGACGGCCCTGGACCTCGGGTACGCACCGCCGTTCTCACCCGTGTGGGACCCGGTCCTGGTGGCCGCGCGCAAGGCGGTGTCGGCGGTGCGGGCGGCGGGCTCCTGAGCCCGCCGCCCCGCGCCGGGCCTCGGCTCAGCGCGCGGTGCGCGTGTGCACGTACTCCACGAGACGGGTCAAGGCGTCCGGGTCGGTGGTCGGCAGGACGCCGTGGCCGAGGTTGAAGACGTGCCCCTCGAGACCGGCGGCGGCGTCGAGCACCTCCTGGGCCTTCTCCTCGACGGCCCCGGGCGTGGAGAAGAGGACCGCCGGGTCGAGGTTGCCCTGCAGCGCCTTGCCGGGTCCGACGCGGCGGGCCGCCTCGTCCATCGGCACCCGCCAGTCCACGCCGACGACGTCCGCGCCCGCCTCGCCCATGAGCCCGAGCAGCTCACCGGTGCCGACACCGAAGTGGATCCGCGGCACCCCGTACCCGGCCACGGCGTCGAACACCTTGGCCGACGCGGGCATGACGGACCGCCGGTAGTCGGCGGGAGCGAGGGCGCCCACCCACGAGTCGAAGAGCTGCACGGCGCTGGCGCCCGCCTCGATCTGCACCTTGAGGAAGGCGGCGGTGATCTCCGCGAGCCGGTCGAGCAGATCGGCCCAGAGCTGCGGGTCCCCGTACATCAGGGCCTTGGTGTGCTCGTGGTTACGGCTCGGACCGCCCTCGACGAGGTAGCTCGCGAGAGTGAAAGGCGCGCCCGCGAAGCCGATGAGCGGCGTCGACCCGAGCTCACCGGTGAGCATCCCGATGGCCTCGGTGACATAGGAGACGTCGTCCGGCGTGAGGTCCCGCAGCTGAGCGAGGTCGGCGCGCGAGCGGATCGGGTTCGCGACGACCGGCCCGACGCCCGGCTTGATGTCGAGGTCGATGCCGATGGCCTTCAGCGGGACGACGATGTCGCTGAAGTAGATCGCGGCGTCCACCTTGTGCCGCCGCACCGGCTGCAGCGTGATCTCCGTGACCAGCTCGGGCCGCATGCAGGACTCCAGCATCGCGGTGCCCTCGCGGACCTTGCGGTACTCGGGGAGGGAGCGCCCTGCCTGCCGCATGAACCAGACCGGCGTGTGCGGCACGGGCTCGCGCCGGCACGCCTTGAGGAAGGCTGATTCCTTGACGTCGTGCGTCACTGCGTTCTGCGGGCCCGTCGGGCTGTTGGCGGTCACCCCGAAAGTCTGCCACGCCCTCCAGGTCCCCCCGCACGGGTGTCTCTCCCTGCACGAAGCCGCCGTTCCCCTTAATCTTCCCCGCATGGCTGCGGTTCTGGGACAACAGTCGGACGGCGCTGGAGAGATGGACGAGACGGAAGGGTCAGGGACGAAGGTGGCGGATTCGACTCCTGTGCCGTTTCGCGCTGCGGTCGACGCACTGCGCGGAGCGAGGCTGCGGCCGGAGATCGAGATCGACCCGACCCGCGCGCCCCAGCGGCTCGCCCCGCACGCGTACGCCCTGGAGGCGGCGGTCGTCGACGGCGACGAGGACCTCGCGGACGGCCGCCTGGTCCTGCTGCACGACCCGGCCGGGCACGACGCCTGGCGCGGCACGTTCCGTCTGGTGACCCTGGTGCGGGCGGAGCTGGAGCCGGAGATGGCCGCCGACCCGCTGCTCCCCGAGGTCTGCTGGTCCTGGCTGACCGGCGCCCTGCAGGCCCGCGGCCTGAGCTGCGGCGAGCCCAGCGGCACGGTCACGCGCGCGAGTTCGCACTACTTCGGCGGCATGAGCGAGCGGCCGGCCGCCTCCCAGATCGAGATCCGCGCGTCCTGGACCCCGCGCGAGGGCGCGGGCGGCGTGCCGGACACGGCGGCGCACCTCGCCGCGTGGTGCGACCTGCTCTGCCAGATCGCGGGCCTGCCGCCCGCGGGCCCGGCGGACGGCTCGGTGGTCTCGCTGCCCCAGCGCAGGGGCCCGCACACACCGTGACCCGGGGCGGGTGAAATCCACGCCCGCCACTCGGTTCGATCTTCGGATGATCGATCACGTGACCGAATCGCCCCAATTGTTACTCACCAAATCGTGATCATTCTCTAAAGGCGGGCGCGTTTGGTGCCGAAGACGTCTGTGACCTTGAAAGCACGGTTCGTCCCGGCTTCATCCCCAGAGCCGGTCCCCGTCCCGCACCCCAGGAGGCCTGGTGTCCGTTCTCCTCGAGCAGCCCGCAAGCCTGGTCGCCTACCGCCCGAACAAGCCGACCGCCATGGTCGTCGTGGCCGACCCCCGCGTCCGCTCCACCGTCACCCGCCATCTGTGGGCGCTCGGTGTGCGCGACGTCATCGAGGCTTCGTCGATCGCGGAGGCTCGTCCCCGCATCGGCAACCCCCGGGACATCTGCGTCGCAGACGTCCACCTCCCCGACGGCTCCGGCCTGACCCTCCTCTCCGAAACCCGCGCCGCGGGCTGGCCCAACGGGCTCGCCCTCTCCGCCGCCGACGACATCGGCGCCGTGCGCAACGCCCTCGCGGGCGGCGTCAAGGGCTACGTCGTCACCGGCACCCGTACGAACGTCGGTCTCCCCACCCGCCCCGGCGCCGCCCCCATCGGCTCGGCCGCGGCCCGCATGCACCGCCGCCCCCCGGGTGCCCCGAGCCACCCGGGCGGCTACCGCGAGCTGTCGGGCCGTGAGGTCGAGGTGCTGCGCCTCGTCGCCGAGGGGCAGTCGAACAAGGCGATCGGCGTCTCCATGGGGCTCTCGGCCCTCACCGTGAAGAGCCACCTCGCCCGCATCGCGCGCAAGCTCGGCACGGGCGACCGGGCCGGGATGGTGGCGGTGGCGCTGCGCACCGGAATCATCCACTGACCGATTTACAGCCCTCGCGCGCCCGTCGACGGAACGTTCCGTCGACGGGCGCCGTGCATACACCTATACCCTTGACAGGTGACCGACGCCCAAGAGACCGCAGCAGACAGTTCACTGCGAACCACCGGAGGCGCTCCTCCGGACGACGACGGACTCGCTCCCGAAGCGGCGCCGATCCCGTTGCTCGAGCCTCGTGACGGCATCCCTCCGGTGATCGCGGACGACTCCGCGCTCGCCGAAGTGATCGCCGCCTTCGCCGCGGGCACGGGCCCCGTCGCCGTCGACGCCGAGCGTGCCTCCGGTTACCGCTACGGCCAGCGCGCCTACCTGGTGCAGCTGCGCCGCGAGGGGGCCGGCAGCGCGCTGATCGACCCCGTCGCCTGCCCCGACCTGTCCGGGCTCGGCGAGGCCATCGGCGGTGTGGAGTGGGTGCTGCACGCCGCCACCCAGGACCTGCCCTGCCTGCGCGAGATAGGCATGGTGCCCAGCCGCATCTTCGACACCGAGCTCGCCGGGCGCCTCGCCGGGTTCCCGCGGGTCGGTCTCGGCGCGATGGTCGAGAGCGTGCTCGGCTATGTGCTGGAGAAGGGGCACTCCGCCGTCGACTGGTCGACCCGGCCGCTGCCCGAGCCCTGGCTGCGGTACGCGGCGCTCGACGTCGAGCTGCTCGTCGACCTGCGGGACGCCCTGGAGAAGGAGCTCGACCGGCAGGGCAAGCTCGACTGGGCGCTGCAGGAGTTCGACGCGATCGCCTCGGCGCCGCCCGCCCCGCCCCGCAAGGACCCCTGGCGCCGCACCTCGGGCATGCACAAGGTCCGGCGGCGACGGCAGATGGCGGTCGTACGGGAGCTGTGGACCGCCCGGGACAAGGTCGCCCAGCGCCGGGACGTCTCGCCCGGCAAGGTGCTCAGCGACGGCGCGATCGTCGAGGCCGCGCTCTCGCTGCCGCCCAACGTGCACGCGCTCGCCGGGCTCTCCGGCTTCGGGCACCGCATGGGGCGCCGTCAGCTCGAGCAGTGGCAGGCCGCGGTGGACCGGGCCAAGGCGCTGCCCGACGCCGAACTCCCGCAGCCGGGGCAGGCGGTGAGCGGTCCGCCGCCGCCGCGGTCCTGGGCGGACCGCGACCCGGCGGCCGCGTCGCGTCTCTCGGCCGCGCGCACGGCGGTCTCGGCGCTCGCCGAGCAGCTGAACATGCCGCAGGAGAACCTGATCACGCCGGACACGGTGCGGCGGGTGTGCTGGGAGCCGCCGGCTCCCGCGACCCCCGAGTCGGTCGCGGAGGCACTGGCCGGCCACGGGGCCCGGCGGTGGCAGATCGAACAGGTGGCGCCGGTACTCACCGCTGCGCTGAGCTGACGGGCAGGGGCACCGCCTTCGGCCGGTGCCCCGTGCGGCTCGGCCTGCCCCTGCACGGAGTGCCCTCTCCGTGGGTCGGGAGCCGCCGTGCGGCACGCCTGCCCGCAGGGGGGTGCCATCACCGGCACGGCAGGGGCCAAGTGTGACGTTCGCCTCTGGTGGGTGCCCCTTGGCCGTTTAGTTACCGACAAGTAGCATGACTCCAGGAAGCGCGCCGAAGGCGCAGCGCACCCGCACCCTGGAGGAGAGCCATCGTGCCTCGTACCGTCAGGGACGTCGTCTTCGTCGACGGCGTCCGCACCCCGTTCGGCAAGGCGGGCCCGAAGGGCATCTACCACGAGACCCGGGCCGACGACCTCGTCGTGAAGGCCATCCGGGAGCTGCTGCGCCGCAACCCGGACCTCGACCCGAAGCAGATCGACGAGGTCGCCATCGCCGCGACCACGCAGATCGGTGACCAGGGGCTGACTCTGGGGCGGACGGCGGGCATCCTCGCGGGCCTGCCGCAGTCCGTGCCGGGCTACTCCATCGACCGGATGTGTGCCGGTGCGCTGACCGCCGTCACCTCCACCGCCGGTTCCATCGCCTTCGGTGCGTACGACGCCGTCATCGCCGGTGGTGTCGAGCACATGGGCCGTCACCCCATGGGTGAGGGCGTCGACCCGAACCCGCGGTTCGTGAGCGAGAAGCTCGTCGACGAGTCCGCCCTGTTCATGGGCATGACCGCCGAGAACCTGCACGACCGCTACCCGAGCATCACCAAGCAGCGTGCCGACGAGTACGCGGTGCGCTCGCAGGAGAAGGCCGCGAAGGCGTACGCCAACGGCAAGATCCAGCAGGACCTGGTGCCGATCTCGATCCGCAACACCAACGCCGAGGTGGGCGAGACCGGTTGGGGTCTCGCGACGGCCGACGAGCCGATGCGGCCGGGGACCACGCTGGAGAGCCTCGCCGGGCTGAAGACGCCGTTCCGTACGCACGGGCGCGTCACCGCCGGCAACGCCGCCGGTCTCAACGACGGTGCCACCGCCTCGATCATCGCCTCCGAGGACTTCGCCCGCGAGAACAACCTCCCGGTGAAGATGCGGCTCGTGTCCTACGCCTTCGCCGGTGTGGAGCCCGAGGTCATGGGCTACGGCCCGATCCCCGCGACCGAGAAGGCGCTCGCCAAGGCGGGGCTCTCGATCGAGGACATCAACCTCTTCGAGATCAATGAGGCGTTCGCGGTTCAGGTGCTCGCCTTCCTGGAGCACTACGGGATCGCCGACGACGACGCGCGCGTCAACCAGTACGGCGGCGCCATCGCGTTCGGCCACCCGCTCGCGTCCTCCGGTGTGCGCCTGATGACGCAGCTGGCGCGGCAGTTCGAGGAGCAGCCCGAGGTCCGCTACGGCCTCACCACCATGTGCGTCGGCTTCGGCATGGGCGCCACGGTCATCTGGGAGAACCCGCACCACAAGGACGCCGGAGGCGACAAGTGAGCACCACCACCACTGAGTTGTTGAAGGGTGCGGCTGAGCTGTTTCCCGACGAGGTCGTGACGTCCGCGCAGGTGCGTCACCTCGATCTCCCGTACGGGGCGGGCCGGTTCGCGCTCATCACGCTTGACAACGGCTTCGACCACACGAAGCCCACCACCTTCGGGCCCGGCTCGCTCGCGAACCTCAACGCCGCGATCGACCAGGTCGAGAAGGAGGCGGCCGAGGGCACCATCGTCGGTGTCGGCATCACCGGCAAGCCCTTCATCTTCGCCGTCGGCGCCGACCTCAAGGGCGTCGAGATCCTGAAGAAGCACGAGGACGCGCTCGCCATCGGCAAGGGCGGGCACGACGTCTTCAAGCGGCTTTCGGGGCTCGCCGTGCCGACCTTCGCCTACTACAACGGTGCCGCCATGGGCGGTGGCGTCGAGGTCGGTCTGCACTGCGCGTACCGGACGGTGTCGAAGGCGCTGCCCGCGTTCTCGCTGCCCGAGGTCTTCCTGGGCCTCGTGCCGGGCTGGGGCGGCTGTGCGCTGCTGCCGAACCTGATCGGCGCGGACCGTGCGGTTTCGGTCATCATCGAGAACTCGCTCAACCAGAACCGTCAGCTCAAGGGCAAGCAGGTCTTCGAACTCGGCATCGCGGACGCGATCTTCGAGGGCGCGGACTTCCTGGAGCAGTCGCTGCTCTGGACCGCGTCCGTCCTCAAGGGCTCCGTCACGGTCGAGCGCCCCGAGGTCGACCGCGGTGAGGCGTGGGACGCCGCCGTCGCGCGCGGCAAGGCCATCGCCGACTCGAAGGTGCACGGCGCGGCCCCGGCCGCCTACCGCGCGCTCGACATCATCGCCGCCGCCAAGGACGGTGACCTGGAGGCCGGGTTCGCCGCCGAGGACCTCGCCCTCGCCGACCTGATCATGGGCGGCGAACTCCGCGCCGGCATCTACTCGTTCAACCTGGTCCAGAAGCGCGCCAAGCGCCCGGCCGGTGCGCCGAGCAAGGACCTGGCGCGCCCGGTCACGAAGGTCGGCGTCGTCGGCGCCGGTCTGATGGCCTCGCAGCTGGCCCTCCTCTTCCTGCGCCGCCTCGAGGTCCCGGTCGTCCTCACGGACATCGACCAGGCCCGCGTGGACAAGGGCGTCGGCTACGTCCACGAGGAGATCGACAAGCTCCTGCTCAAGGGGCGCGTCAACCAGGACAAGGCCAACCGTCTGAAGGCGCTGGTCACCGGTGTCCTCGACAAAGCCGAGGGCTTCTCGGACGCGGACTTCATCATCGAGGCCGTCTTCGAGGAGATCGGCGTCAAGCAGCAGGTGTTCGCGGAGGTCGAGGCGGTCGCCCCGGCGCACGCGATCCTCGCCACCAACACCTCCTCGCTGTCGGTGACCGAGATGGCGTCGAAGCTGAAGCACCCGGAGCGGGTCGTCGGCTTCCACTTCTTCAACCCGGTCGCGATCCTGCCGCTCCTGGAGATCGTGCGCGGCGAGCAGACCGACGAGGCGTCCCTCGCCACGGCGTTCGGCGTCGCCAAGAAGCTGAAGAAGACGGCTGTGCTGGTCAAGGACGCGCCCGCGTTCGTGGTCAACCGCATCCTCACCCGCTTCATGGGCGAGATCCAGAACGTCATCGACGAGGGCACCCCGGTCGAGGTCGCCGAGAAGGCCGTCGAGCCGCTCGGTCTGCCGATGTCGCCGCTGGTGCTGCTCGAGCTGGTCGGCCCGGCCATCGGCCTGCACGTCTCGGAGACGCTGCACGGCGCCTTCCCGGACCGCTTCACGGTCTCCCCGAACCTGAAGGCGGTCGTGGAGGCGGGCAAGCGCGGCTTCTACGTCTACGACAGCGGCAAGCCGGAGCTCGACCCGGAGGTGGCGGCGCTGCTGAAGCAGGGCGACGTCGTCCTCACCGAGGAGCAGACCCGCGACCGCGTCCTGGACGCCGTCGCGCAGGAGATCGGGCTCATGCTGGAGGAGAGTGTCGTCGCCGAGGCGCAGGACATCGACCTCTGCCTGATCACCGGCGCGGGCTGGCCCTTCCACCTGGGCGGCGTCACGCCGTACCTGGACCGCGCGGGCGTGTCCGAGCGGGTCAACGGGAAGCGGTTCCTGGCGCAGGGCGTGGCGAGCGTCCCGGCGTAACGCTTCCTCGCCCCTTCCGTACGAACGTTGCCCGGCACACCGACTGGTGTGCCGGGCAACGGCGTTGAGGGCTCGCCCCGATCAGGGCCCTAGGCGAGCACGGAGGCTTCCGCCTCGGCGGCCAGCGGGAGGCGGGCGTCGGCGCGCGGGTCGTACACGAAGCGCCGCACCCGGAAGCCCTCGGCCTCCTCGACGCCGGACTGGAAGCCCCGTACGCGCAGCAGCGCGTCCACCGCCCGCAGGTCCACCTTGCGGCTCCCGGAGACCTGCGAGGCGTGCGCGCGCAGCGACTGGAGCTTCGTCTCGGCGCAGCCGCTCACGTCGATGTAGAGCTGCGGCTGGAAGTTCACGGACGAGGGCGACTCGAAGAAGAGCAGCCGCTCCGCGTGGCGGGCCGCCGAGGCGACGGCGCGCGAGGCGGCCCGGTGGTCCTGGTGGGTGTCGTCGTGGCCGTGCGTGTACACGGTGGTCGCGCCGGTCTCCTTGAGGACGCCCTCGATCGTACGGATGGTCTCCAGGCCGTCGCCCAGCTCGCCGTCGCGGAAGCCGCCCCAGCGCAGCTCGGCGCCGATGCTGCGGGCCGCGAGCTGCTGCTCGGCGCGGCGCAGTGCGGCGCCCGCGCCGGGGCCGTTGCAGCCGTCGGTGAGGACGAGCATGACGACGCGGTCGCCCGCGAGGACGTGCGCGCGCAGGGTGGCGGCGCAGCCGAGCTCGATGTCGTCGGGGTGGGCGCCGACGGCGAGAACGGTGCGGCCGCTGCGCGCGGGAGCCGACGGATCGCGGTCGATCTCCGGCGCGTCCACGCTGTACAACATTCCGTCCATCTCCCCGGTGCTGTCGCCGATTTCCCCTACTTCATTGAAAAACATCAGCGTTCACCTTACACAGCTCTTTGAAAGGTTTCGGAGGCGAAAGACTCAGTGAATTCGGGACCAAAGTCCCTGAACCTTTCCCAACTCCCCTCACCAATTCCGGTAATTACTTCTTCGAATTCCCCGGAGTTTCGTCCGTCACGTCTTTGTGAGTGCGAGGGCCGTGGCCACCTCGCGTTCGCCGACTTCGCCGCCCCAGTCACCGGTCGGGCGGTTGACCAGCTCACCGTCGGCGATCATCGTGGTGGATCCCCCGCCGTCCAGGGCGAGCGCGTCCGTGGCGCCCAACCACCGCAGGACACCGGCGAGTTCATGGAGCGTGGCACCGACGGAGTGGCCGGGGCTGCGCCCGTCGACGGCCACCAGGACGAGCCGCCCGTCGGGGGCCGTGCCCACGGCGGTGCGCGGCAGGCGCTCGGTGAGCACCGTCGAAGGGCCGCCGGTGGCCGGGACGACCATGCCATTGGCCCGGGTGTTGATCCAGGTGTCCCCGTGCCGCAGCAGTGCCGGGCCGCCCGCCACGATCGAGGTGTCGGGGCCGACCGCCACGGGGCCCCGGGCGTCGCGTACTCCGGTGGTCACGGTGAGCCGCGTACCGGTCGGCGCGATCTCGCGCAGCCGGCGGGCGGCGGCGCCGATACCGCTCAGGACGCGGCCGCCGGAGGGCACTGGGCCGCCTGCCGGGACGCGCTGCTCGCGGACGGTGCCATCGGTGCCGAGGACCACCTCGACGGCGTCGTCCGCCACGCGTGGCGTGCGGGTGCCCCAGGCGTCGTCGAAGAGGACCAGGTCGTCCGGGTCCGTGCAGAGCACGAAGTTCTGCGGCTGACTCGGGTCGGCGCCCTCGACCGGGGAGCGGCCCCCAGCGGAGCCGCAGCCGAGGATCCGCCCCGGCACGCGGTTGATCCCGCCGATGGGGTACCGCCGCCCGTCGGGCGTGAACACGGCGCAGTCGGTGCTCAGTTCGGCGATCCGGGTGTCCGCTGGGCCGGCCCCGAACAGCACGGCCGTCCTGCCGTTGTTCGCCTCGCTGAGCAGTCTGCCCCGGTCCATGAGGATGCCGAGCGGATCGCCTTCGTACCCGCCGAACTGCGCGTTCGTACGGATGTCGAAGTACGCGGCGTTCACCGCGGCGAGCGCGTCGTGGTCGTGGGCCAGCTCCCGTACCGTCCGGGCGACGGCCATGTTCCCGCTGCCGAGGTTCCGGGCCCGGACAGCCGCCCAGGGCTGTGCCTCGACGACGCACACGCTCCAGGGGCCGGTGGACGCGGTGCCCACGGCCGCGGTGTGGGTGAGCTCGGCCGCGGCGCCCGCCGACTCCAGGCGCCGCAGCGCCCGTTCGGCGTCGGCGCGGGCCGCGTAGGAGCCCGACCAGACGTCGTAGCCGACGGTCCCGCCGCGCGCGTCAGCGGACTGAGGCGCCACGCGCTCCCGTACCCGCGCGGGGAAGCCCTGCCGGTGCAGCCCGGCCGCAGTGGCGTCGGCGGCATCGGCGTCCGGCGCGAGCAGGGTGTCCCCGGTGTGCACCGCGACCGTCCAGTGGCCGGAGGCGTGCCCGCGCGTGAAGGAGCGCAGGACGACGCCGGGTGCGACCTCCTGGACCGGTCCCTCGCGGGTGGTGAGGCCCGCGGGGCCGAGCGGCAACTCCCCCGCGGGCGGCGGCAGCCAGCGGCCTCCGCGCAGCAGCAGCGGCGTCACCGCGGCACCGAGCCCGAGAGCCTTCAGCACTCGCCGCCGCGGCACCCCCGTCACGCGGCCCGGGTCAGCTGGGCGATGGCCCGGCTGGCGCGGGCGCAGTTGCCGCGGTCCTGGTAGGCGAAGACCTTCTGGGCGCGGCGGGTGTACTCGGGCTCCCGGACACAGCCGGACTCCAGGTAGCGGATCACCTGGTCGATCACCTCGTCGACGCTCCCGCACACCGGCCCGAACCCGTCGCGCTCCGCGTCGAACCAGCTCCTGCGGGAGTGCTCGCCCCAGTACTGGTCGGGGTCGAACTGGGCGTGCACGAGCGGCGTTCCGAGGTACGCCACGTCGAACATCACCGACGACCAGTCCGTGATGAACAAGTCACAGCCGCGCAGCGCGTCCTGGACGCCCGTCTCGCGCTGGTCCAGGCGGCGCACCCGGCCCTGCTCGGGCAGCACGCCGTCGACCATGTTCCGCATCTCGTAGTGCGGCAGGAACTCGAAGACGTAGTCGTGCCGCTCCAGGGCCGCGTGCAGCCTCGGGTCGTGCAGCAGGCCCACCAGGAACTCCCGGTAGTGCGACGCCTCGAAGCGGGCACGCGCCGCGTCCTCGTCGCCGTCCTTCACGTACGAGGGTGCCGCGAGGTAGCTGCGCCAGGTCGGCATGAACAGGATCCTGCGGTGGCCCCGGTCGGGCTGGAGCGCGTCGAAGCGGGGCAGGCCGAGGACCTGCACCTGGTCCCTGTAGTCCATGTACTCGGCGAAGAAGCGGCCCTCTTCGACGCTGCTGGCCAGGGCGAGGTCGACGCCGGTGCGGTTGCGGTGCAGGCCCTTGCTGGCGTCCTCGTTGAGCACGCCGTGCTGGAGGAAGACGCGGCGGGCGCCGACCCGCCAGCTCAGGTGCCGCAGGTAGGAGGTGCGGTCCCAGTCGTCGGGGATCATGTAGGCGTCGATGTCGTACGCGTTGATGAGCACGCTCGCGTGCAGCATCAGGAGCTTGTGCTTCCAGGAGCTGTGCGCGACGACGTGGCCGAGCTTCTTCAGCTTGGTGCGGTCGGGGCTGTCCTTGTCGATGACGTAGTACGCGCCGCGGCGCTTCTCGACCTGGCGGGCGTAGCGGAACAGGTGCCAGCCGTTGTCCTGCGCGGTGTCCTTGCGCTCGCCGAAGAGCCAGACCTCGCGGCGCGCGAACAGCGGCCGGGTCGCGAGCCGGATGAGGCGGGCGCGCCAGAACGGGGCCCTGCGCTTGCGCTGGTCGCGGTCCATGGAGCGGATCAGGGAGCGCCATGCCTTGCGGCTGGCGGGGGTGGTGGCGTCGCGGACGACGAGCGCCGCGTGGTTCTTGCCCCGGACCACGGGCAGCACCCGGCGGTCGGCCACCCGGGTGCTTCGGGCGCCCCGCAGCAGCGCCGTGGTCGTCATGCACGGCCGGGAGACGTCACGGCCCTGTGTGCAGAAGACGAGCTTGAGCGGGAACTCCCCGTCCTTGAACTCGCCGACGGGGACGACCGCTTCGAAGCCGCCCCACTCCAGGTCCTCGCGGGTGGCCAGCAGATCGCCGCGGCGCATCACCCGGGCGGGGACGGTGCGGCCGCTGTTCTCGATCCACAGCTTGAGCTGGTTGTGCAGCGGACGGTTCAGCGGCAGCCCGTTGACCGCGAACCGGCCGGAGACCACGAGGCCGCCGGCCGCCTTCACGGCCCGCACCCGCTCCAAGTGCACATGCGCGGCCGTGACCTTGGCGAGCGGCAGCAGCTCACCCGGGACCGGGACGTCCAGGTACAGGTCGGTGCCGCGCCCGTACACGCCGCGGACCACCTCTCCCGGGCGGGCGAAGAGTTCGAAGGAGTTCAGGTACAGGGCGAGAAAGGGGACGCGGTGGCGGGTGTCGATGGTGGAACGCATGATCGTGTCGGGTGTCATGCGGGCGTAGATGTTCCGGCACCGCTCGAACAGCTGCCACAGCTCGTCGTCGGTCATGACGTCGGGGGCGCGCAGCGCGAAGCCCTGGTAGGTGCGGACGAGGAAGCGGTCCGCGACCTCCTGGCGGTGCCCGGAGAGCCGGGGCCGCAGGGCAAGGACGTGCTCCTCCAGGGCGAGGTGGTCCCAGTAGTTCTCCTTGCGGTCCCACAGGTGGTCCATGGTGGAGTCGCCGGTGGCCCGCTTCCGGTACTGGTAGACGGTCTCGGGCACCACGGCGATCCGGTCGGCGAGCAGCATCGACGGCACGACGAAGAAGGCGTCCTCGAAGTGCACGCCTTCCTGGAAGCGCAGGTTGTTGCGCCGGATGAAGTCGAGATCGAACAGCTTGTGGGCGGGGCCCGCCGCGTAGATCATGTCCGGGATGTTCTCAATGCCCGGGTACACCTGGGGGGCGCTGCCGAAGTACTTGAGCCAGGGCCACTCGGTCGGCGCGGGAAACGTCTCCATCCGGCCGATGGTGAGCGGCGCCCGCTCCTTGGCGGCCGTGCGCCACAGCGTCTCGATGGCCGTGTCCGGCAGGATGTCGTCGGAGTCGCAGAAGGCGATGTAATGGGCGCTGGCCACGTCCATGCCCGCGTTCCGGGCGCCGCCCGCCTTCCCGTACGGGTAGGTGTACGCCCATACGTTGAGGTGCCGCTCGGCGAAGGCCGCGGCGATCTGCGGGGAGCTGTCGCTGCTGCCGTTGTCGACGAGGATGACCTGGCAGCGGTCGAACATCGTCTGGGCGGCGAGCGATTCGAGGCTCTCCTGCAAGTACTCCTCGACGTTGAAGATGGGGACGACTATCGCGACGTCGTAGACCGGCTCGTACATTCTCGGCTCCTGCTTCTGTTCTCTGAATCCTGCTGACTGCTCCATTTCTGGAGGGAATTCACGGATCTCGCTGATGTCACGGATGTCATACGGCGGCGAAGGCGCCCGCCGCGGCGAGGACGGCGTGCTGTCCTTCCGCGCGGACCCGGACCTGCCTGCCGCCCGCGGTCACGGGGCCGTCCCGGTCCGCCCCGGCGGCGACGGTGCACGGCCGGGAGACGTCCCGGCCCTCGGTGCACACGACCAGCCGCAGCGGGAACTCCCCCTCCCGCACCCCGTCCAGGTCCACCACCGCCGAGAACGCCACCGCCGTGTGCCCGGCGGCGAGCCCCTCGGGGCGGCCGAGGTTGTGGGCGTCGAAGGTCCTTCCGCTCCGCTCCGGCCACAGCTTCAGGGCGACGGAGTCGAGCCGGGCCTGGGGCAGCCCGCTGATGTCGACGGTGCCGCGCACCTCGACGCCGCCCGGCACCGGGGTGAGCCGCTCGACGCGGGCGAGCACCCCGCTGACCTTCGTCAGGGGCAGCGACCACGCCCCCGCCCCGTACTCCAGGTACAGGTCGCTCTGGCGCCCGAAGACGCCGCGGACCGCGTTCTCGGGGCGGGCGAACAGCTCGAAGTCGCCCGCGCACAGGGCGAGGTAGGGCAGGCGGTGGCGGGTGTTGTGGGTGGCGCGGGCGAGCTGCTCGGGGGTGATGCCCCGGTAGACGGCGCGGCTCCGCTCGAAGTAGACGCGCAGCGCCTCCTCGTCCAGGACCCGCGGGGCGCGCAGCAGGAAGCCCTGCATGGCGGCGACCAGCCAGCGGTCCAGGGTCTCCTGGTGGTACGGGGACAACTGCGGGCGCAGCGCGGCGAGTTGCTCGACGAGCAGGAGGTGGTCCCAGTAGTTCTGCGGGTGCTGCCACTGGGTGTCGGTGACCGAGGTGCCGTCGCCGCGCATCCGGTACTCGTAGACGAGGGCGTCGACGAGCGCGATGCGGCGCGAGAACAGCAGCGCGGGCAGCGCCACGAAGGCGTCCTCGAAGTGCACGTCCTCGGCGAAGCGGATCGAGCAGGAGCGCAGGAACTCCAGGTCGAACATCTTGTTCCAGCAGGCCGCCGAGTGGATGAGGTCGGGCACGTCGGCGACGTTGGTGACGACCTTGTTGCCGGTGCCGAAGCTCTTCTGCCAGGCCCAGGACGCCGCCTGCGGGAACCGCTCGGCCCGGCCGACGGCGACCGTGGCGCCGGTCTTCACCAGCTCGCTCCACAGGAGTTCGAGGGCGCCCGCGGGGGCCACGTCGTCGGCGTCCCAGAAGGCGATGTGGCGGGTGTCGGCCAGGTCCATGCCCGCGTTGCGCGCGCCGCCCGCGCGGCCCCGCGGCCAGGAGATCAGGTCGACGTTCGGGTAGCGCGCGGCGAAGCCCTGGGCGATCTCGACGGAGCGGTCCGCGCTGCCGTTGTCGACGAGCACGACCCGGGTGCGCTCGAACATCGTCTGCGCGGCGAGGGAGCCGAGGCACTCGCGGAGGTACTTCTCCACGTTGAGGACGGGGACGACGACGGTGACGTCGTAGGGCGCGGTCGGGGCGGTCGGGGCGTTCGCGGTGGCGTGCGGCATGTGATGGCTTCCCGTGGCAGTCATGGAGGGCGGCTCAGGTGTGGGCGAGTTCGGCGATGGCGGCGGCTGCCCGGGAGCAGTTGTCGCGGTCCTGGTAGGCGAAGAACTCCTTGGCGCGGCGGGTGTATTCGGGCTCTCGTACGCAGCCGTTCTCCAGGTAGCGGACGAGCTCGTCGACCACCTCGTCGACCGTGGCGCACACGGGCCCGAAGCCGTCCCTGCGCGCGTCGAACCAGCCCTTGGGGTAGTGGCCCGCCCCGTACTCGTCGGGGTCGAACTGGGCGTGGACGAGGGGCGTGCCGAGGTAGGCGACGTCGAAGGCGGTGGACGACCAGTCGGTGACGAACAGGTCGCAGCGGCGCAGCGCGTCCTGCACGCCGGTCTCGCGCTGGTCGAGCAGGACGACGCGGTCGTCGGCGGGCAGCACGTCGCGGGCGGTGTCCCGCATCTCGTAGTGCGGCAGGAACTCCAGGACGTAGTCGTGCAGGCGCAGCGCCGCGCGCAGCCGCGGGTCGTGCAGGAGGCGGGTGAGGAACTCCCGGTACGTGGAGCCGGCGAAGCGCTCCCGGGCGGCCGCCGCCGACGCGGCGCGCTCCCCGGGCCGCTGGTAGGAGGGCGCGGTCAGACGGGCGCGCCAGGTCGGCATGAACAGGATGCTGCGGTGGCCCCGCTCGCGGCGCAGCGCGTCGAAGCGCGGGAAGCCGAGGACCTTCACCTCGTCCTGGTAGTCGAGGTGCTCGGTGAGATAGCGGGCCTCGCGGTCCCCGGCGGCGAGGACGAGGTCCAGGCCGGTGCGGTTGCGGTGCAGGCCGCGGCTGACGTCCTTGTCGGTGACCCCGTGCTGCAGGAACACCCGCCGCGCCCCCACCCGCCAGTTGAGGTGCTTCAGGTACGAGGTGCGGTCCCAGCCGTCGGGGAGCATGTAGGCGTCGATGTCGTACGCGTTGACGAGGACCGTGGCGTGCAGCATCAGGAGCCTGTGCTTCCAGGAGCTGTGCGCGACGACGTGCCCGAGTCCCTTGAGGCGGGCCCGGTCGGGGCTGTCCGCGCGGATCACGTAGTAGGCGCCCCGGCGGTGCTCGACGGCGCGGACGTGCCGGAACAGGTGCCAGCTGTTGTCCTGCGCGGTGTCGGGCCGCTCGCCGAACAGCCAGATGTCGCGGCGCGCGAACAGCGGCAGCGTGGCGAGCCGGATGAGGCGGGCCCGCCAGAAGGAGCGGCGCCGCACGGCCTGCTTGGCGTCCTTGGCGAGCAGCATGCGCCAGGACCGCACCCGCCGGGGCAGCGTGCCCTCGGCGGCCGTCACGAGGACCGCGCGGTTGCCGCCGCGCCAGTGCGGCAGGACCCGGGTGCGGCCGTCGGAGAGGGCGCGGGCGCCGCGCAGGAAACCGGCGTCCACCCGGCACTCGGCGCTCACCTGCGCGCCGCCCTGGCCGCCGTCTGCCCGGCCGTTGTCTGCCTGGCCGCCGTCTGCCCGGCCGCCGTCGAGGTCGAGCACGAGCCGCACGCCGTGGGCGCCGGGGCGCAGCGCGTCGAGGGGCACGCGTGCCGTGAAGCCCGCCCACTCCAGGTCGGCCCGGCGCGCGGCGAGGTCACGGCGGCGCACCTGCCGGGCGGGCACGGTGAGGCGGCAGCCCCGTACGCGCAGGGACAGGCGGCCCGGCAGCTCGGCGGTGACCGGGAGGCCGGGCAGCTCGAAGCGGCCCGCGAGCTCGATGTCGCCGGTGCCCTTGATGCGCCGTACGCACTCCAAGTGGGCTTCCAGGGGGGAGAGTTCGGTGAGCGGGCGCAGCGCGTCCGGCACCTCGCGGACGGTCTCCAGGAAGAGGCGGCCGTCCTCGGCGCGCGGGCCGCGCAGGGCCGCCTGCGGGTCGGCGAAGAGCGTGAAGTCGCCGGTGAGGAAGGCGAGATAGGCCACGCGGTGCCTGCTGTCGGCGGTGCTCGCCACGATCGTCGCCGGGTCCACGCCCGCGTACACCGCCCGGCAGCGCGCGAAGAGCCCGCGCAGCTCCGCCTCGCCGAAGAGGCCGGGCGCGCGCAGCGCGAAGCCCTGGTAGCTGCGGACCAGGAACCGGTCGAGGACCTCCTGCCGGTGCGCGGGCAGCCGCGGCCGCATGCGCCGCAGATACTCCTCCAGGGCCAGGTGGTCGTGGAAGTTGCGCGGGCGCGTCCACAGGGAGTCCATCGTGGAGTCGGCGGCGGCGCGCTTGCGGTAGCGGTAGACGCAGGCGTCGACGAGGGTGAGGCGGTCGGCGAGGAGCAGCGCGGGCACCGCGAAGTACGCGTCCTCGAAGTGGGTGTCCTCGGCGAAGGCGATGCGGTGGGCGCGGATGTGGTCGAGGGCGAAGAGCTTGTTGCAGGCGCTCGCGCTGTGCACCAGCTCGGGTAGCTCGGCGAGGTCCGTGAAGGTGCGGTCGCCGTGCCCGAAGTACGCGCGCCAGGGCCAGTCGGTCCTCTTCGGGAACGTCTCCATGGCGCCGACGACGACCTGCGCCCGCGTCTCGACGGCCGCCGTCCACATCCGCTCGACCGCCCCCGGCGGCAGGATGTCGTCGGAGTCGCAGAAGGTCACGTACGGGGCGGTGGCCCGCTCCAGGGCCGCGTTGCGCGCCGCGCCCGCGCCGCCGCCGCGCCGGTAGAGGACCTCGACGTTCGCGCGGGACGCGGCGAACTCCTGGCAGATCTTGTACGAGCGGTCCCGGCTGCCGTTGTCGACGAGGAACACCTGGATGCGGCCGAACATCGTCTGCGCGGCGAGGGAGTCCAGGCACTCCTGGAGGTAGGGCTCGACGTCGTACACGGGCACGACGAGCGTCACCCGGTAAGGGGACGACCCGGCAGCGGAGAGGGACACGGACATGGGCTGTGTCACTTCTCGAACGAGCTGGGGACGGGGAAGTAGCCCTCGAGGAACTGCCGCAGCATCGCCGTCTGCTGCTCCCGGCGTGCGGGGTCGGCCCCGGACTCCGTGCCGGTGTCGTTCAGGCAGAAGACGTCCTTGTCGCGGCGGGCGAGCATGCTGGTGAGCCGCCGCGGGGTGTTGCGGTGCGCCAGGTCGGCGTAGGCGTAGTCGAGTTCGCCCGGGACGCAGTGGCCCGCGAAGTAGCCGTAGTACTGGTGCAGGGACGAGGTCACCGAGACGTCGCCAGGGTGGCGGAAGCGGTGGCCCGCGGTCTCGGCGTGCGCGCCCGGGTAGCGGTCCTCCAGCTCCTGCAGGACGCTGCGGCGCAGCGGGTGCGGGGTGTGCTTCATCTTCTGGGTGAGGACCCGGCCGAAGGACTCGGCGATCAGCTGCCGGTTGTTCTTGCCCGCGGCGACCACCGGCGAGTCCGCGACGCTCGGGGTGCCCATGTCGACGAGGGAGGGCGAGCGGAAGAACTTGGCGACGCCGTTGGCGTGGAAGAAGGTCTGCGGGGTCAGCGCCGCGCCCAGGAACACGTCGTCGTTCATGTAGAGGAAGTGCTCACTGAGGCCCGGTATGCGGTGCAGCTGGCTCTCGATGGCGTGCGAGTTGAAGGTCGGCAGACAGCCGGGGTCGCCGAAGATCTCGGTGTGGTCGACGACGGTGACCCGCGGGTTCGACAGGTCGAGCCAGTCGGGCACCTGGCGGTCGGTGACCAGGAACACCCGGCGCACCCAGGGCGCGTACAGGTCGAGGGAGCGCAGCGAGTAGCGCAGCTCGTCGCGGTTCTCGTAGCGGGCGTCGCTGGCGGCGTGCGCGTTGACCTCGCGCGCGCCCGAGACCTGTGCGAGCGTCGCGTCCCTGCGCGCCCGCCACTGGGCGTCGCCGCCGTCGACCCAGGTGTAGACGACGTCGATGGGGAAGAGCACGTCGTCGACGAAGTACGCGGCGAACTGGGCCCGCGTCGGCTCCTGCGGCAGCACGGGCCGGTGCACCGAGGCGAGCGGGCAGAACAGCTCGCCGGGCACGATGACGGTGGCGTCGTGGCGGGGCAGGCGCTGGGTGACGGTGTTGCGGCGGGGCGCGGCCAGCTCGTCGCGGCGCACCTCCCAGAACTCGATCTCGCAGCCGTACATGTCGCCGAAGACCGGCCCGCCCCGGCTCGTCGTGACGTACCAGACGAGGCGCACCACCCCGGCGTCCCGGAACCGCTTGGCGGACGCCGCGCGCGCCAGGGGCTGCAACGGCCGTGCCGCGCCGGTGAGTTCGTCGATGACGCGGGCGTACCCGGGCAGCTTGCGGGCCAGCTCGGCGAGGGCCTTCAGGACCCGGCCGCGGTGCTCGGCGGAGACGCCGAGGACGGTGCGGGACGGCGAGGAGCCGCGGACGGTGAAGAACTCGACGCCCGCGGCGCCGAGCGCGCGCCGGGCGAGGTCGCCGTTGTACTGCCGTACGGAGAGGGGCGTGGCCGCCGGGTCGACGCGCGCCACCCGGACCTGTCCGGCGGCGCGCACCGCGGTCCAGGTGCCCCGGGCCCAGCGCCGCTCGCGCAGCCCCACGAACGCGCGGCAGGCGGCCTCGCGGCCGACCCCGGAGCGGACGGCGGCCATGCGCAGCAGCATGCGGTTGCGGGTCTCGGGCTGTACGGCCGCCGCGATGAACCGGCGCAGCGCCACGGGGGCGACGCGACGGTACGTCCGGACCAGACGGGAACCCTCTGCCCGGGTCACCACGCTCATGGTCGATGGCTGCGTCACCGTCACGGCCTGCGCACTGCCTTCCCCGTCCGTGCCTCTGCTTTTAAGAATTCGATGAGAAGCCTAAACCGGCAATTTCATGATCACTGAGGACTTTTGGACAGATAGTCGGGACTTTCGTCCCAGAACGCATTGCGCCGCGACGCCGTCGAATTGAACGGGGAGTCGTATGACTTCCCTTGATCACGTTCCTGGAGCCCTCAAGACTTCGGGTTCACGAACATCGGAAAGCAGAAAACAGAAACCCATGGCCAGGAAACCCCGCGGACGGAAGATCCGCCGAGTCGTGTGCTGGACGCTCGCCGGAATCATCGTCGTAGGCGGCGGCCTCGGCTTCGTCGCGTACCAGCACCTCAACGGCAACCTCAGCAGCGTCGACATCGACGCGGCGCTCGGCAAGGACCGCCCCGCCGACACCGACAACGGCTCGCAGGACATCCTCGTCCTCGGCTCCGACTCCCGCTCCGGCGACAACAAGGGCCTGGCCGGCGGCGACACCGGCGGCACCGCACGCTCGGACACCGCCATGGTGGTCCACCTGCCCGCGGGGCGCGCCAAGGCGACCGCGGTGAGCATTCCCCGCGACACCCTCGTGACCCGGCCGCAGTGCACCACGGACTCCGGCAAGAAGCTGCCCGAGGCCCAGCGGGTGATGTTCAACTCCGTGTACACCAGCGGCGGTCCGGCCTGCGTCGTGAAGACCGTCGAGTCCATGACGGGCATCCGCATGGACCACTACGTGGAGATCGACTTCGCCGGGTTCAAGGACCTGGTGGACGCGCTCGGCGGGGTGACCATCACCACGGACAAGCCGATCAACGACAAGGACAGCGGCCTGCATCTGGACGCGGGCACGCACAAGCTGAACGGCACCGAGTCCCTCGCCTTCGTGCGCACCCGGCACGGCATCGGCGACGGCAGCGACCTCGGCCGCATCGGGCTCCAGCAGAAGTTCATGCTGGCGGCGCTCTCCGAGATCAAGCAGCAGGGCACGCTCAGCAACCCGGCCAAGCTCTACAAGATCGCCAACGCCGCGACGAAGGCGCTGACCACCGACTCCGGCCTCGGCTCCCTCACCGACCTCGCGGACTTCGCCCGCAGCCTCAACAAGCTCGACCCGAGCACCATGCAGACGCTGATGCTCCCGGTCGAGTACGACAAGAAGGACCCGAACCGCGTGGTGGCCGCACAGCCGCAGGCGACGGAGCTGTGGAACGCCCTGCGGGCGGACCAGCCGGTGCCGGCGGCGGCCCGCAAGTCCCCCGCGCGCGGCGGGAGTTCGTAACTGGCGCGGCGGGAGTCCGTCACACCCTCCGAGCCGGAACGGCGTCAGACCCGGGCCCACGCCGCGAGCGCGAGCCCGGGTTCCGCCTTCTGACGGGCCACCCGCAGCGTCCCGTCCGTGCCGACCGCCGCCATCACCACCCGGCCGCGGCCGTCGAGCGCCAACGCCGGGGAGCCCAGGCAGGGTTCACCGGTCGCGGTCCACCACACGCCCGCTTCCTCGTCCTGTGTCGGGTACGCGGCGATGACCGGGCGTCCGGTGAGGGTGCGGTGGGCGAGGACGGTGCAGTCGTGCCCCTCGATCTTCGTACGCAGGGCCGAGCCCGGGTTGTCGTCGGGGGTGGAGCCGAGCTCCGTCGGCCCGTCGTCGCCGGGGCGGTGGGCGAGGACGCCGGTGCCGATGATGTCGCCCGCGAAGTACGTGATGCGGTCGGGCGCCGTCTCCAGGGCGGTGACGCACCCGGCCGCCGGGGTCATGGCCATGTCGTCCGCACGCCGGAACGCGCCGCCCGGCTCCTCCTGGGTCCAGCGCAGCATGCCGTTGCGGGCGGGCGCGACGAGCTCGACGCGGCCCGTCGAGGTGGCCACGGCGGTGAGCCCGTCGAGGCACTGGCTGCCCTTGAGGTCGGTCCACCCCTCCCACTTGCCGCCCTTGCCCTCGCGGCGCATCCGGACACTGCCGACCGCGTCGCGCACGAAGACGTGCACGGAGCCCGCTCCGTCCACGGCGCCGCAGGGCACGCCGAGGGAGGGCGCCCGGTCCAGGCGCTTGGTGTGGGGGTTGCCGAGCGAGCGCCATTCCATGAGGGGGCGGCCGGTCTGGTACTGGACGTTGTGCACGAGGTCGACGGTCTTCGCCCCGTCGCCGTCGACGCGCTCCCTCCGCCCGAGGAAGTGCACGTACCCGTCGGCTCCTTGGGCCAGCGTGAGATACGTGATGTCGGGCGCCGCGAAGAAGTCGGGGCCGCTCCAGTCGGGGCCGCCCATCCGCGTCTCGGTCCAGCGGAGCAGCCCGCCGGGGGTGCGGGCGTACGCGGTGAGCCTGCCGTCCTTGCCGCGCAGCAGCCAGCGGCCGGTGGCGGGGGTGCCGGTCGCGAGGCGGTCGGAGGTGTGGGGACGACCGGGAGGCGGGGTCCTCCGCTCGGGCTTACGGGCGGACCTCGGCGGCATGCTCGGCGTCACCCTTTCTTCGTGTGGGTACGGGGTCCGTGCGCGTACGGGACTCGTCTCCGTACGGGACCGCTTTGCTTTGGCTTATTAGTCTACGTTTGCCGCAAACCGGAACCGACCAGGGCTCTGTGCCAGGCTTGCCCCCATGAACCCCCCGCCCTCCGTACCCGCTCCGCTCACTCTGCCCACTCTGCTCATCGTCGACGCCGCCAATGTCATGGGTTCCGTCCCGGACGGCTGGTGGCGGGACCGGCGGGCGGCTGCGGAGCGGGTCCGTGACGCGCTGGTGCCGTACGCCACGGAGGGGGTGGCGGGCCACCCCGGGCCCTTGGCCATTGTCCTGGTCGTCGAGGGGCGGGCGCGGGGTGTGGAGGCGGTCGACGGCGTCCGGGTGGACGAGGCGCCGGGGAGTGGGGACGACCGGATCGTGGAGCTGGCCGGGGAGGCGGGGGCGGTGTCGCGGGCGTGTGTCGTGGTGACGGCGGATCGCGAACTGCGGCGGCGCGTGGGCGAGTTGGGGGCGGAGTGTGTGGGGCCGCGGACGGTGTACGGCGGCTGACGGGCCTCCGGCGGTTCTTTCCCCAACCCCGCCCCTTCCCGAAACGGCGACTCCGTCGCCCCTGGGGCACCCGTCCTGGGGCTTTGCCCCTAGACCCCCTTTTCGGCCTGGACGGCCTCGTCCTCAAGCGCCGGACGGGCTATCCCTATGGGCGGGTGGGCCGGAGCTTGAGGACGAGCCGCGTCAGCGGATTCGGGAAGGGGCGGGATCGGGGAAGAACCTCCGGAGGCACCCGCCTCTCACCACCCCACCCGCCCATAAATCACCGCCCCCTCCACCCTCCCCACCGGCTCATACCCCTCCCGCAGCACCCGCCCCAACGACGCCACCCGCCCCGGCGCAAACGGCTTCCCCCGGGAATCGTCGACGATCACCACCGGCGCCCGCCGAGCCAGCTCCGCCCGGAACACCGGCCACGCCCCCGGCACCCCGTACCGCTCCCCCACCTGCGGCCCGTTCCGCCCCCCGCTGTAGTTCGTGAGCAGCCCCGCCGTGAGGAAGCGGCTCGCGGGCGCCCGGTCCGCGAGCCAGTAGGCCTCCGGGTGCATCCCCCAGAACAGCACCCGCTCGTCCGGCGCCGTCCGTGCCCGCACCACCTCCGCGAGCCGCTCCGCGTGCGCGAGCTCGGGACGGGGCGCCAGCACCCCCCACGCCACGAAGAGGCCGCACGACACCGCCGACGCCAGGACCGCCGTCACGGTCCGCTCCCACGGCAGGATCTGCAGCGCCGCCGTGCCCAACAGGGCGAGCGGCGGCATGAGTTGCAGGTAGTAGTGGCCGAAGAAGTGGAAGCCGAGCAGGACCGCGGCGGCGGACGCGGCCAGCCACAGCCACAGGTCCGCGGAGCCCGTCCGGGCGACCCGGAGGACCCGTACGACCGGCGGCAGGATCCCCGCACAGGCCGCGCCCAGGAGCGCCGCGTTGGCCAACCCCCGCCACAGCACGTGGAGTTCGGAGCCGGTGAAGGAGGCGTACGCGCCGGACCCGGTCACCGTCCAGAAGAGAAAGCCGGACGGGTCGGTGGCGACGGCGGCGGCGAGCACCGGGCCGGCAGCCCCAACCCCCAGCCTCAGCAGGTCCGTTCGGCGCGAACCCTCGCACCCTTCGCGCCACAGCAGCCACGCCACCGGCAGCAGCACCGCACCCCCCGTCTGCTTCGCCAGGAACGCCCCCGCCACCGCGGCCCCCGCCGCCCCCCAACGGCGCCGGTCCGCGCACCACATGGCGGCCGCCGTGCAGGGCAGCATGAACACCTCGAACCCGGCGGCCTGCGCGTCCTCGGGGTTGAGGCCCACCGACACCAGGAGGTGGAGGACGCCCGCCGTGCGGCCCGCTTCGTCGCCCCAGCGGCGCCGGGCGAGCGCGGCGAGGAGCACGGCGGTGAGCAGCTGCGCCGCGACCGCGAGCACCTTCAGGGGCAGCAGGGTGCCGGACCCGAAGAGCGCGAAGGCGCCCTCGTACAGCCAGGGCACGAGCGGTGGCTTGCGGTCGACGACCGTCTCGTAGAGCGCGCCGCCGTCCGCCAACATCCGTGCCTGGACGGCGAGATAGCCCTCGTCGGGGTTCCACAGCGGGCGCAGGAAGGAAGGAATCCTCGTCACGCAGGCGAGCGCGGCGAGGACCGGCAGCAGCCGCGGCCAGTAGTGCGAGGCGGCCGGTGCACCGGGCACGTACTCCGTACGCGGGCCGGGCACCCGGAACGGGTCCCGGGCCCGCGTCGCGCTTACCGAGCGTGGTGACTGGGTGGGCGGGGCATGCATACCGTGCACGCTATCCGGCCCCGCAGTCCCCCACAGAGCGGGACATACGGGGCCGGAAGATCAAGTCGCCGGTTACGGAAAGCTACTCCGCGAACTCCTCGGCCGCACCGCGCTGCAGCCTGCTGTGCGCACGCCCGTACACGAAGTAGACGACCACTCCGAGGGCCATCCAGACCCCGAACCGGATCCATGTCTCGGCGGGCAGGTTCAGCATCAGCCAGAGCGAGGCGAGGACGGAGAGGACCGGCACGTACGGCACCAGCGGGGTGCGGAAGGAGCGCGGCAGGTCGGGGCGCTTCCTGCGCAGGATGATGACGCCGAGCGCGACCACGACGAAGGCGAACAGGGTGCCGATGTTGACGAGTTCGGCGAGCTCGTCGATGGAGGTGAAGCCCGCGACGACGGCCACGATCACGCCGAGCAGGACCGTCGAGCGGTACGGGGTGCCGAACCTGGGGTGGACCTTGGAGAAGCCCTTGGGCAGCAGCCCGTCGCGGCTCATCGCGAAGAACACCCGGGTCTGGCCGAGGAGCAGGATCATGCAGACCGAGGTGAGGCCGACGGCCGCGCCGAAGCTGATGAGGCCCGCCCAGAAGGGGTGCCCGACGGCCTTGAAGGCATCGGCGAGCGGGGCGTCCGTGGAGAGTTCGCTGTACTTCTGCATGCCGGTCACGACGAGCGAGACGGCGACGTAGAGGACCGTGCAGACGAAGAGCGAGCCGAGGATGCCGCGCGGCACGTCGCGCTGCGGGTTGTGGGTCTCCTCGGCCGCCGTGGCGACGATGTCGAAGCCGATGAAGGCGAAGAAGACGACGGCCGCCGCGGTGAAGATGCCCATCACGCCGAAGTGCGAGGGCGTGAAGCCGAACATGAGCTGCACGAGCGGCGCGGTCAGGGTGTTGCTGTCGGGGCCCGCGGACTGCGACGGCGGGATGAACGGGTCGTAGTTGGAGCCGGTGATGTACAGGGCGCCGACGATGATCACGAGCAGCACGACGGTGACCTTCACGGCCACGATGACGTTCGTGACGCGCGAGGAGAGCTTCATCCCGGCGACGAGGATGGCGGTGAGGACCAGCACGAGGACACAGGCCAGCAGGTCGAAGCCGAACTTCCCCTCGTGGGTGCCGCTCAGCGCCTGCGGCATGTGGAAGCCCGCCGTCTCCAGGAGCGAGCGCAGATAGCCGGACCAGCCGACCGCGACCACCGCGCAGCCGAGGGCGAGTTCGAGGATCAGGTCCCAGCCGATGATCCAGGCGGGGAACTCACCGAGAGACGCGTACGAGAACGTGTACGCGGACCCGGCCACCGGGACCGTCGAGGCGAACTCGGCGTAGCAGAGCGCCGCGAGCGCGCACACGAGACCCGCGACGACGAAGGAGAGCGCGACGGCCGGGCCCGCGGACTCCTTGGCGATCTTTCCGGTCAGAACGAAGATCCCGGTGCCGATGATGACGCCGACGCCGAAGACCGTGAGGTCGAGGGCGGACAGCGACTTCTTGAGCGCGTGCTCCGGCTCCTCGGTATCCCTGATGGACTGCTCGACGCTCTTCGTCCGGAAGAGGGTGCTGCTCACGGGCGTACCTCCCACGCTGGTTCGTCCCCGACATGATCGAGAGGACGAGTACCCGGCATGCCCCGGCACGGACCTATTCACGCGGATGGGCCGGTCCGACCACCCGTACAGGGTGCGCGGACCGGCCCATCGGCCAGGCGGGTTGACGTCGGGGAGCGGCCTCAGTCGCGGGCGGGCTCCACCGAGTCCACGGCGGCCGCCGTGGACCGCTCGAAGCGGCCGTCGAGCTTGGCGACCAGGCCGGTCACCTGGCGCGCGATGTCCGGGGCGGTCAGGCCGATCTCGGTCATGACCTCCTTGCGCGAGGCGTGGTCGAGGAAGCGCGGCGGGATGCCGAAGTCGCGCAGCGGCACATCGACGCCCGCGTCCCGCAGGGCCTGGGCGACGGCCGAACCGACGCCGCCCGCACGGGAGTTGTCCTCGACGGTGACCACGACGCGGTGCTGCTCGGCGAGCGGCGCCATCGCCTCGTCGACCGGCTTGACCCAGCGCGGGTCGACGACGGTCGTGGAGATGCCCTGCTTGTCGAGCAGGTCCGCGATCTCCAGGCACATGGGCGCGAGCGCGCCGACGGAGACCAGCAGGACGTCCGGCTTGGTGGTGTCGGGCCGGCGCAGCACGTCCATGCCGCCGACGGTGCCCACGGCCTTGACCGCCGGGCCGACGGCGCCCTTGGAGTAGCGCACCACGGTCGGGGCGTCGTCGACCTCGACGGCCTCGCGCAGCTGGAGGCGGACCTGGTCGGCGTCGCGCGGGGCGGCGATGCGCAGCGTGGGCACGCACTGGAGGATCGACATGTCCCACATGCCGTTGTGCGAGGCGCCGTCCGTGCCGGTGACGCCCGCCCGGTCCAGGACGAAGGTGACGCCGCACTTGTGCAGCGCCACGTCCATCAGGAGCTGGTCGAAGGCGCGGTTGAGGAACGTCGCGTACACGGCGAAGACCGGGTGCAGGCCGCCGGTGGCGAGCCCGGCCGCGCTGACCGCGCCGTGCTGCTCGGCGATGCCGACGTCGTAGACCCGGTCGGGGAACTCCTCGGCGAACTTCTTCAGGCCGACCGGCTGCAGCATCGCGGCGGTGATCGCGACGATGTCCTCGCGCTCGCGGCCGAGCTTGACCATCTCCTCGCCGAAGACGGACGTCCAGTCCATGCCGCCCGCGGCGATCGGCAGACCGGTGTCGGGGTGGATGGGGCCGATGCCGTGGAAGTGGTCGGCCTCGTCCTCCTCGGCGGGCTGGTAGCCGCGGCCCTTCTCGGTCAGGCAGTGCACGATGACGGGGCCGCCGAAGCGCTTGGCGCGCTGCAGCGCGGACTCCAGGGCCTCGATGTCGTGGCCGTCGATCGGGCCGACGTACTTCAGGCCGAGGTCCTCGAACATGCCCTGCGGGGCGATGAAGTCCTTGAGGCCCTTCTTGGCGCCGTGCAGCGTCTCGTAGAGCGGCTTCCCGACGACGGGGGTGCGCTCCAGGAGGTCCTTGCCACGGGCCAGGAAGCGCTCGTAGCCGTCCGTGGTGCGGAGCGTCGCCAGGTGGTTCGCGAGTCCGCCGATGGTGGGGGCGTAGGAGCGCTCGTTGTCGTTGACGACGATGACGAGCGGGCGGTCCTTGGCGGCCGCGATGTTGTTCAGCGCCTCCCAGGCCATGCCGCCGGTGAGCGCGCCGTCGCCGATGACGGCGACGACGTGGTCGTCCTTGCGGCGCACCTCATTGGCCTTGGCGAGGCCGTCGGCCCAGCCCAGGACGGTGGAGGCGTGCGAGTTCTCGATCACGTCGTGGTCGGACTCGGCGCGCGAGGGGTAGCCGGAGATGCCGCCCTTGTTGCGCAGCTTGCCGAAGTCCTGGCGGCCGGTGAGCAGCTTGTGGACGTACGCCTGGTGGCCGGTGTCCCAGAGCACCCGGTCCTTGGGGGACTCGAAGACGCGGTGCAGGGCGATGGTGAGCTCGACCACGCCGAGGTTGGGGCCGAGGTGGCCGCCGGTCTTGGAGACTGCGTCGACGAGGAAGGTGCGGATCTCGCCCGCCAGCTGGTTCAGCTGCTCCGGGGTGAACCGGTCCAGATCGCGCGGTCCCGTGATGCGGGTCAGCAGCGGCACCCGTGCCTCCTTGCAGTAGAGCTGAGTAGAGCTGCGCCAGCCTCGCTGAGAACTGGCGGCGTGCTGTTCGAGCATTGCCGGGTCTGTCGAGTCTAATGTTCCGCCGTTGACGGCCGCGTCCGGGCCGGGGGATCCACGTCACACGAACGGGCGCACCCCCAAGGGAACGGATGTTCCCTTGGGGGTGCGCTGCCGGGCCCCGTAAGGGGCGCGGGGAACTGCGCGACCAGCCACACGAGCCCGCGGCCGAAGAACCGCCGAACAGTGGGCGCCTACGCCCGACCTGCAGCCTTCTGGCTCTTGCGCGACACGGAATCCAGCACCACTGCGGCCAGCAGCACCGCACCGGTGATCATCGACTGCACCGCCTTGCTGGAGCTGCCCTCCATGTAGAGGCCCGTCATGATCGACTGGATCACGAGGATGCCGAGGAGCGCGGACCAGGGGGTGCCGCGCCCGCCGAAGAGGCTGGTGCCGCCGATGACCGCGGCCGCGATGACCAGCATCAGGGTGTCGCCGCCGCCGAGGTTGGAGTCGGCGACGCCCGACTGGGAGGCGATGAAGAGGCCGCCGAGGCCGCCGAGGAAGCCGGAGATCGTGAAGACGCTGATCCGGATCCAGACCACGTTGATGCCCGCGCGGCGGGCCGCCTCGACGCCGCCGCCGACCGCGAAGACCTGGCGGCCGTAGTTGGTGCGGCGCAGCACGAAGCTGGCCAGGACCACGACGCCGATGAAGACGGTCAGGCCGAGCGGCAGCCCGTCCTGCTGGTTGAGCGTCCAGGCCGCGGCGAACGCGAGGACCGCCACCACCGCGGTGCGCAGGGTCAGCTCGCTGATCGGGCGGTGCGGCAGGTCCACGGCCTTGCGGCGGGAGTGCTCGCGCCACTGCGAGAAGGCGTACCCGGCGACGGCGACGGTCGCCAGGCCGTACGCGGCGGCGATGTCGCTGAAGTAGTAGTTGTTGAGCTTGTAGACGATGCCGTCGGAGATGTTGTTGAGGCTCAGGGTGTTGCCGAGCACCTGGAGCTGGAGTCCGCTCCAGCCGAGGAAGCCGGCCAGCGTCACGACGAAGGCGGGCACGCCGACCCGGGCGAAGAAGAAGCCCTGGATGGAGCCGATCACGGCCGCCGCGGCCAGGCCGATGATCACGGCGAGGCCCTCGTTGACGCCCTGCTTGATGGCGAGGACCGAGGTGACGGCGGAGGTGAGGCCCGCGATCGAGCCGACCGAGAGGTCGATCTCGCCGAGCAGCAGCACGAAGACGATGCCGGTGGCGATGAGGCCGGGGCCGACGATGTACTGGGCGATGTTGCTGAGGTTGGCGGGGTCGAGGAAGCGGCCCGTGGTGATCTCGAAGATCGTCCAGATCACGATCAGTCCGGTGACCACGGGTATGGACCCGAGCTCGCCGCCCTTGATCTTCCGCTTGAACTCGGTGAGGTAGCCGGCGAAGCCCTGCTCGCGCACGAGCAGGCGCGGGTCGACGGCGGGGATGGCGTCGGCGGCCGCGGCCCCGGCCTCCACGGTCGTGGTGGGCTCGGCGTCCTTCGTGGACTCCTTCGACACGTTCGCGGATCCCTTGGAGGTGTTCACGGTCTCACTCACTTCGCGGCCTCCGTGCTGCGCGCCTTGCGCCGGGTCACGGCGTTGTCCGTGGCTCCGGTGATCGCGGCGATGATGTCTTCGTTGGTGGTGTCCTTGACGCTGAAGACACCGTTGTTGCGCCCGAGGCGCAGGACGGCCACCTCGTCGGCGACGGCCTTGACGTCGGCCATGTTGTGGCTGATCAGCAGGACGGCGAGGCCGCGCTCGCGCAGCCGCTCCACGAGGTCGAGGACCTGCGCGGTCTGCTCGACGCCGAGGGCCGCGGTGGGCTCGTCGAGGATCACCAGCTTGGGCTCGCCGACCAGGGCGCGGGCGATGGCCACGACCTGGCGCTGACCGCCGGAGAGCGAGGCGATCGGGATGCGCACGCTGGGGATGCGGATGGAGAGCGTGTCGAGCAGCTCCTTGGCCCGCTTCTCCATCTTCACTTCGTCGAGGACCTTGGCCCGGCCGAGCTCGCGGCCGAGGAAGAGGTTGGCCACGACGTCCAGGTTGTCGCAGAGCGCGAGATCCTGGTAGACGGTGGCGACGCCGAGTCCCTGGGCGTCGTGCGGGCGCGCGATGGTGACGGACTTGCCGCCCCACTCGATGGTGCCCTCGTCGATGGGGTGGACCCCGGCGATCGTCTTGACCAGGGTCGACTTTCCGGCTCCGTTGTCGCCCACGAGAGCGACGACTTGACCCGCGTGGACTTCCAGATCGACATCGGTGAGCGCCTGTACGGCACCGAAGCGCTTGGAGACTCCGCGCAACGCCAGCACGGGTGCGGCGGACATGTGAACCATCTCCTTCGTCCGCCGCGGGGACGGCGGAGCACCGCCGTACGGGGATGGCGTACGGCGGGATGTGACGTGTGGGATGAGGGGTGGGGCACGCGGTGGTGTTCGGCTCGCTCCGTACAGCGTCCCGGCTCCCGGCGGCGGGGTGAACAGAGAGGGAGCCAGGACGCCGTACGAGTTCCGCGTGCGCCCGGTTCGCGGGGGGACCCGGGTCAACTCACCACCGGGCGCCGCCCTTTGGGGCGCTGCGGGCTACTTGATGCCCGCGTCCGCGCAAGCCTTGGCGTACTCGCCCTTGCAGATCTCGCTCGTCTTGTAGAGCTCGTCCTTGATCACGGTGTCCTTGATGTTGTTCTTGTCCACCACGAACGCCTGCACCAGGGCCGACGGGATGCCCTTGTCGCTGGGGCTGTCGAGCTTCTTCGTCAGCAGCGAGTCGATGCTGTCGCCCTTGAGGAGCTTCACCGCGACCTCGGCGGTCTTGTCCGCCTCGGGCTTGTACGGCTTGTAGATGGTGAAGGTCTGAGTGCCCTTCAGGATCCGCTGGATGCCCGCGAGTTCGGCGTCCTGGCCGCCGACCGGGATGCCCGAGACCTTGGCCGACTGGAGGGCCGCGACGACGCCGCCCGCCATGCCGTCGTTGGCCGAGTAGACCGCGTCGAAGCCGTCCTTGCCGAGCTTGGTGATGGCGGTGCCCATCGCCTTGCCGGCGATGCCCGCGTCCCACTCACCGGTCTGCTCGTAGACGACCTTCTTGACCTTCTTGTCGAGGACGGAGTGGGCGCCCTTCTTGAAGAGCGCGGCGTTCGGGTCCGACGCCTTGCCGTTGATCATCACGACCCGGCCGTCCTTGGCCTTGTCGCCCAGGGCCTTGACGACGCCCTCGCCCTGGAGGCGGCCGATCTTCTCGTTGTCGAAGGAGACGTACGCGGAGAGGGGGCCCTCGGCGAGCCGGTCGTAGGCGACGACCTTGATGTCCTTGTCCTTGGCCTTCTGGACCCAGGACTTGGTGGCGCCGGAGTCGACCGGGTCCAGGACGATGACCTTCACCCCGGCGGTGACCAGGTCGTCGAACTGCTGCTTCTGGGTGGAGACGTTCTCGGACGCGTTCTTGTAATTGATCTTGCAGTCGGAGCAGAGCTCCTTGACCTTCGCCTTGATCAGCGGGTAGTCGAACGACTCGTAACGCGTGGTCCGGCTCTCCGGGAGCAGCAGACCGATCGTCTTGTTGTCGTCACTGCCCTTGTCCCCGCCCCCCGCCTCGCCACAGGCGGCGAGGGAAACGGCCATCGCGGTAGCGGACAGGGCTATCGCGGCACGACGCAGATGGGTGTTCACTTTTCTGACCTCCCTGACGTGGCCGCGTCGTTGCGGCCGAGGTGGCTCGAAGTCAACTCGGCCGCCTCAGCAGCGTCAAGGAGTAAATCCTTAACGAGATGACAACGGTGCCATGCGTTATCTAAGTGAAGGCAGGTGCACCCGCAGGCAGCGTTCCGTCCAAAAGGGTTGAATCGCCCATCTCGCTCAGTGCGAGGGCGAGCGCCCCCAGCACCTCGGCCCGTCCCCCAAGTGCCCCGGGAAGTACGGACAGTTGGCGCGCCGCACTCGGGATCGCGTACCGCCCGACGGACTCCCGGATCGGGCTCAGCACCAGCTCACCGGCCTCGGCGAGGTCACCGCCGAGCACCACGCGGCTCGGATTGAGCAGATTGCACAGGTTCGCCACACCACTCCCGATATGCCGCCCCACATCGGCGATCACCCGACGGCACCCGGGATCGCCCTCGCGCGCCAGCGCGACGACCCGCTCCATGGTCAGATCCGTCCCGTGGCTGGACTGCAGCAGCGGCAGCACATAGCGGGCCGCGGTGAAGGTCTCCAGGCAGCCGCGGTTGCCGCAGCGGCAGACGGGCCCCGACTCGTCGAGCGTGATGTGCCCGATCTCGCCCGCGGTGCCGCCGGGCCCCCGGTAGATCCGCCCGCTGATCACGAGCCCGGCGCCCACACCGCTCGCGACCTTGATGTACGCCAGGTCCTTCACGCCCCGCCCGCTGCCCCAGACGAGCTCGCCGAGCGCGCCGAGGTTGGCGTCGTTGTCGACGTGCACCGGCACGCCGAGCCGCTCCTTCAGCTCCTCGGCGGGCTTCGTGCCGGTCCAGCCCGGCAGGATCGAGGTGGAGCCGAGGGTGCCGGACTCCACGTCGATGGGGCCGGGGACGCCGAGCCCGATGCCCGCCACCTTCGCCCGGTCCACGCCCGTCGCCGCGATGAGGCGGCTCACCAGCTGCTCGGCCCGGTCGAAGCCCTGCGCGGCCGAGGCGTCCACGTCCAGCGGCTCGGACTCCTCGGCGAGCACCTGGTGGGCGAGGTTGCCCACGGCCACACGCAGATGGGTGTGGCCGAAGTCCACCCCGATGACGATGCCGGCGTCCCCGCTCAGCGAGACGCTGCGGGCCCGCCGCCCCCCGGCCGAGGTGGGCGTGACCTCCACGGTCCCGCCGTCCTTCAGCTCCCGGACGATGTTGGACACGGTGGCCGCGGACAGTCCCGTCGTCCTGGCGATCTCCGCCTGCGTGAGCGACCCGGCGAGCCGTACCGCGCGCACGACTCGTTCCAGATTGGCCCGGTGCAGCGAGGACTGCGACCCAGGAGTCTCCATTGACTCTCCACCCTTTGCCCTATGCCGTACGGCCTCGGTGCCGCCCGTACAAGTTGTGAACTCCAAACTCCGTCGTAGCTGACCTCGCAGTCAAGTCCTTGACGGGAATCCGGCCCCCGGTGCGGGCGCCGGAACACACCAGTGGCCCGCCGGCACAGGCCGACGGGCCACTGGACGTACGCAACGCGCCTACAGGTGCGTCTACTTGATGGTGGCCGCCGTGAGCCCCGACTGCACCTGCCGCTGGAAGGACAGGTACACCACAAGCACCGGGATCATCGAGATGGTCATGCCCGCGTACAGGGCGGGCAGGTCCGTCTCGTAGTTGCCGGCGTTCATCAGGCTCACCAGGCCCTGCGCGAGCATCGAGCGGTCGGGGTCGTTGCCGCTCTGCTTCTGCATGAGGGTCAGCGGCAGGATGTACTGGTTCCACTGGCCGAGGACGTTGAAGATCCCGACGCTGATCAGGCCCGGCTTGGCCATCGGCAGCATGATCTGGAAGAAGACGCGGGTGTGCGAGGCCCCGTCGATCACCGCCGCCTCATGGATGGCCGTCGGCAGCGTTCTGAAGAACGAGTGGAGATAGAAGACCGTGAACGGCAGGGAATACGCGACATAGACCAATATCAGGCCCTGATACGTATTCAGCATCCCCAGGCGGTCGACCATGAAGTACAGCGGCACCAGGGCCAGGAACACCGGGAACATCGAACCGGCGACGAAGAAGTAGTAGATGAAGCGGTTGCCCACGAAGTCGTAGCGCGCCAGGACGTACGCCGCCATCGCGCCGAGCAGCATCGTGAGCGGCACCGAGAAGACCATGACGATCAGGGTGTTGAGGAGATAGTCGCCGACACCCTTCTCCCAGCCGCGCTGGAAGGCGTCGAAGGTCCACTCCGTGGGCCAGGTCCAGGCGCTCGACTTGATCTGGGAGTCGGTCTTGAAGTTGCCGAGCAGGATCCAGAAGAGCGGCAGGACGATCATGATCGACCAGAGGACCAGAAAGCCGTGCGAGAAGGCGTTGAACGTCTTGCCTTCCGCGTCGCGCGGGGCGCCGGAACCGCGGTTGCCGCCGCGCTGGCGGGGCAACTTGGCCTTGGTGACCGGAGGTTGAGTCGCAGGAGCCGTCATCGCTCGCGCCTCCTTCAGAACTCGATGCGGTCGCGGCGGCTGAGCCGCAGCGTCACGATGGACACGATCAGGGTGAGCAGCAGCATGACCACACCCATGGAGCAGGCGTATCCGCTCTTGCTGAACGTCTGGAAGTTCCGCATCAGATACGTGGAGATGACCTCGCTGTGGTGGTCGGGGCCACCGCCGAAGTCCTGCGACGTCAGCGTGGAGATCAGCAGGAACGCGTCCATGGAGAGGATCGCGAGGAACACCCACGCCGTCTGGATGGTCTCCCAGAGCAGCGGCAGCGTCACACGGAAGAAGGTCTGGAAGCGGCTCGCCCCGTCCAGGAGCGCCGCCTCGTAGATGTCCTTGGGAATGGACTGCATGGCCGCCGAGAACAGCACCATGTAGAAGCCCGCACCGGCCCAGATCATCACGAACGTGATGCACCACAGGACCGTGTTCGGGTCGTTGAGCCACTCCGTGGGGTTGTTCTTGTCGCCGAGCCCCACGGCCTGGAGGCTGCCGTTGATCAGGCCCGAGTCGTCACCCCGGTAGACCGCCTTGAAGAGGATGGCGAGGATGGCGATGGACAGGACCTGCGGGAAGAAGAAGATCACCCGGTAGAGACCCGAGCCCCGCACGCCCTGCACACCGCCCGCGCCGGAGCGCCCGCCGACGTTCACCATGAAGGCGAAGAACAGCGAGAGCAGGATCGTGAGCGCGGGCACGAAGATCAGGAGCAGGGCGTTGTGCTCCAGCGCCTTCAGGAAGACGTCGTCCTTCGCCAGGTTCTTGTAGTTGTCGAAGCCGACGAAGTTGAACTTCTGTGAGGCGCCGCTCCAGTCGGTGAACGAGTAGCTGATGGTCTGGATGTACGGCCAGATCACCAGCAGTATGTACAGCCCGACGGGGAGGACGAGAAATCCCGCTATGAACGGGTACTTTTTGCGATGCATAACACCCTGCTCCTGGCCTGGTCAGCCCTGAACTTCCGGTCCTAGCGCTTGTTCTTCGGGTTCTTCTCGGCCTCGGCGTCGGTCGCCTTCTGGGCGCGCTCCAGCCACTTCTTCGGCGTGATGCGCTTGGCCATCAGCTCACCGGTGGCGTTCTGGATGGCGACGTCCATCTCGCTGTACCACTCGGGGTAGCGGAAGTTGAAGCGCTCGGGAACCGGGCATGCGTCGACGGCCGCGAGGGCCGACTTGATGCCGGGGCGCAGCTGGACGCTCTTGTCCACGAACTCGGGGCCGAGCACCGAGAGCGAACTGGCCTCCTTGGCAAAGGCGGTGGCGCCTTCCTTGGAGAGCATGCGGCGCAGGAACTCCAGGCCGCCCTCCACGTTCTTCGCCTTCGACGGGACGACGAACGGCTCGTCGGCGCCGGTGCGCACCGCGTGCAGCTTCATCTTGCTGTCGGGCAGCAGCGGCAGCGGCAGGAACGTCATCTCGAAGTCCGCCGGCGTCTGCTTGGCCTGCTCGTTCTCCAGCCAGGAGCCGCTGGGGATGAACACCGCCTTGTACTCGTTCCACTTGGTCTGAGCCTCGGTGTGCTCAAGGGAGTTGGTGCCCGGCATCAGCAGGCCCTTCTCCACGATCTCGTAGATCGCCTCGATGGAACGCTCGGCCGCGGGGTTGCCCACGAACGCCTTGGGGTCGAGGTTGTCGATCTTCTTCACGGAGTCCATGCCGCCGGTCTTGGCGATGAGGTCCATGATCACGATGTTCATGTAGTACGGGTACTTGCCCTGGTGGGCGAAGCCGCCGATGCCCTTGGACTTGGCGTCCTTCATGATCCCGATGAAGTCGTCCCAGGTCTTGGGGGCCTTCCAACCGTGCTTCTTGAAGAGCTTGTTGGAGTACCAGACGCCCCACGCCGCGTACACGTAGAACAGCGCGTGGAACTTGCCGCCGAAGGTGCCCTGCTCGATGGTGCCGGGCAGCATGATGTCCCGGACCTTCTTGGACGGGTCGTCGACCGAGGGCGCGTCGAGCAGCTGCGTGAGGTCGGTGAGCTGGCCGTCCTTGAAGAGGGTGTCCAGCTTCAGCTTCTTGGAGCCCGAGTCGTCGACGACGTCCGGCGGGTTGCCCTTGTTGAAGCGGGGCTGCAGCTTGCCGGTGACGTCCTGCTCACCGGTGTGCGCGACGTCGCCGCCGTACTTCTTCTCGAAGGACGCCTCCCACACCTTGGCGTACGAATCTCCGTACCCGCCCTTGAAGATGAAGACATCAAGGTCGTTGCCCTTGCCGGCGCCAAAGGGGTTGTCCTTCGTCTTCTTCCCCTTCTTCGCCTTGTCGTCGTCACTGCCGCCGCCCGAGGCACACGCGGACAGCACGCTCATGGTCGGTACGGAGACGATGCCGAGCGCGGCGGCCCGCTTGATCAGGTCACGACGGCCGATTCCGGACGTGCTGGGGGTTTGGGGGGTTCCCGACGTTCCAGAGGTGGATCCCATGCTCAAGTCCTCGCCTTCTCCAGGACTCAGGCGGTGAACCGGATCCTCCCCGGCACCGCGGTGATGGTGTAGCTGGGGTCGTGCGTTGAAACGATGGATCTGTGCTGCTGATGGAGCCGTGCTGTTGTGGATGCCCGGGAACGAGCAGTGGGGGCGCGGCAGTTGACCTGGCACTCCCCGCTCTGACCACCCCCCCGGGCCCGCGACCGTTCGAGGGGCTGCGCGGACGCCGACAGGTATAGTCCACTCACGCTCCGGTGGGCAAGATCGAATGCAGGTTTGGGCTGCAGTCTTTCCCGAGTTGAGACCTGCCGGGCCTTCAGTCGAAACCTCTCGCACGACGGCGCGGGACAGTGTGGACTTTTACGTCCAGGCACATGGACTTTCCGGACTTCTGCTTCCGGGAGCGGCGGCGCCCCTTCCGCTCGCCGAGCCGACTACGCCTCGTCGGCAGCGCTCTGCATGCGGTCGACGACCTCGGCCGGAGTCGCCCGCTTCGCCATCATGTCGCCGAGCGCCACACCGCTGACGTCCTTCAAGTCCTCCCCGAAACCGCCCCATTGCACCGCATTGTCCCCGGCTTTCCCATAGGCGGCCCGAGCCGATTCCAAGCCTGGCGGGAGGTCCCACCCCCTGGAGTCACGCACGCACGGCAGCGCACCGTGCTTCTTCGCGAAGCGCGCCGCGCCCTCCTTGCCGAGCATGAAGCGCAGCAGCTCCATGGCCCCCTCGGGATTCTCGGCCTCCTTCGGCACGAGGAAGGGATTGCCCGCCGCGACGGCGAGCGTCCCGAAGGGCAACGCGTCATCGGCACCGAGGGACGGGGGCGGCCCGACGGCCAGGTCGAAGTTCTCCTTGGGGGCCGCCTCCGCCTCCACCCAGCTCCCGTTCGGGATCAGCAGGGCCCTCCCCTTGACCCACTCGGCCTGCGCCCCGATGTGGTCGAGGCCGCCGGACCCCGCCAACACATGGCCCTTGAGCGCGAGTTCGTAGTACGCCTCGAAGGTCTCGCGCACGGCGGTCTGCCGCCAGGCCCTTGGCCGGTTCTCGACGAGGGCCGCGAGGACGTCACGGCCACCGCGCTTGGCGATCGACGCGGCGACGGCGAACCAGAGGTAGTACGGATATTTCCCCGGATACGTCAGTCCGGCCATGCCCTGGTCCTTGGCCACCGCACAGAGGGCGAGCAGGTCGTCCCAAGTCCTCGGGTAGGCCGTGCCGAGGTCGCGCAGGGCCTTGCGCGAGTACCAGAATCCGTAGACGGTCAGCAGGTAGTTGAGGGCGTACACCTCCTTCCCGCCCACTCGGATCCGGCCCGCCTCCACGGCCTGGGGCAGCACCGTGTCGCGCACGGTCTTGCCGGGGCTGCCGAGCGCGGGGGCATTCAACAGGGGCGTGAGGTCGGCCAGTTGCCCCTTCTTCACGAGATCAATGACGGAAAGGGGATCTGTCCCCTCATTGTCGACCAGATCAGGCGGATTGCCGGACCCGAGCCGGGGCTGTACCAGGGACCGGATCTTCTGGGTGGCCCGCGGGTTCACCTCGACCTTCGGGTGCGCCTTCTTGAACAGGCCGATCGCGTCGTCGAGGTAGTCGGCCCCGTATCCGCCGTTGAACAGGGCGAGGTCGAGAGCACCCTTGCCGGTGACGCCCAGGGGGTCGGCATCCGATCCTGAGCCGGTGCCCGTGCCGTCACCTCTGCCCCTCCCCTGGGGCGAGCCGCCGTCGTCACCGGTTCCGCGCAACGCGACATAGACACCACCGGCGGCAGCGGCGGCGACCCCCGCCGCGGAGAACCGAAGGAGCCCACGCCGCGAGACCCCGGTGCGGGGGCGCTCTTCAGGTACGACGGTGGTGGTCCCGAACTGGCCGTGCGGGGTGGCGGGTTCGGGCTCCGCACCCGCTGCAGGCCCGGCCGGCGGGGCGGCGAGTTCGGCCGACGAGGGAACATCGGTCCCGGACGAACCGGAAGGCGGCACCTCGGCTCCGGCACCACCGACTCCGGTGCCATCGACTCCGACACCACCGACTCCGGCGCCGTCAGCGTCAATGCCGTCCGCCCCGATGCCATCGCCGCCACCCCTCGCCCCGAGCCCGCCCTCCCCATCCCCATCCGCACCCCGCTGCTCCACCAACGCGGTCACCCCGGACGGCAGCCACGGCTCCCCCGTCCGCAGCGTCGCCGGAACGGAGAACTCCGCCTGGAGCTCCGCCACCGTCGGGCGGGCCTCCGGGTCCTTGGCGAGGCAGCGGGCCACCGCGCGGCGCAGTGTCGCACCGGGGACGCCCTCGACGTTCGCCTCCTGCTCCATCGTGCGGTAGATCATCGCGAAGACGTCACCGTGACCGAAAGGGCCCTCACCCGTCGCCGCGTACACGAGCGTCGCGCCCAGCGCGTACACGTCCGTGAAGGAGCCGATCTCCGAGCCACGCAGCTGCTCGGGCGCCATGTAGCCCGGTGTGCCCGGGACTTGACCGGTCCGCGTGATCTGCGAATGCGCCACCGACCGCGCGATGCCGAAGTCGATGACGCGCGGCCCGTCGTCGGCGAGCAGCACGTTCGACGGCTTCAGGTCGCGGTGCGTGAGCCCCGCCGCGTGGATCGCGGCGAGCGCCGCCGCGATGCCCGCCGTCAGCGCGCGCAGCGACGGCTCCGGGAGCGGGCCACGGCTCGCGACCGCCTCCGTGACCGAGACGCCGGGGATGTACTCCGTGGCCAGCCACGGCCGCCGCGCCCGCGGATCCGCGCCGAGGACCGCCGCCGTGAACCGCCCGTCCACCTTCCGCGCCGCGTCCACCTCGCGCGCGAAGCGCCGCCGGAACTCCAGGTCCCCGGCCAGCTCGGTGCGCGCCGCCTTGATCGCCGCGAGCCCGCCGTCCGGCCCCCGGCCCAGGAAGACCTCGCCCATGCCGCCGACGCCGAGCCTGCCCAGGAGCTCGTAGCTGCCGATCTCCGCCGGGTCCCCGGCCTCCAGTGCATTCACCCGCGTCACAGCGCCGCGCACCTCCCCCGGTCTTCAGCACGCTCCTCGTCCCGGCCTGCCCGCCGGTCCGCCCGCGCGAGGATACCTTCCCGCCGCACGCACCCCCATGACGCCCCAACACCCTTGACACCTCTACCCACTTGACTCCCTACTGGACCTTGCGAAGCTAAGTGACAACGTTGTCCAAGCCGCAGGGAGGGACTCACGTATGGGGCACCGAGCCCGCTACAGACGCCGCTCCGCGAGGACCGGGACGGTCGTCGCGCTCACCGCGCTCACCCTCGTCGCCGCCCAGGCCACAGCCACCGCGAAGCCCGACCGGCCGCCGCGCGCCGACCGGGAGTTCGCCTCCTCCTTCGAGGAGCAGGACCCGCCGCCCGCCTGGCTGAACACCGTCGAGACCGGCCCTGATGGGAAGAAGAAGGCCGCCGGTGTCAACGGGGCGTTCAGTTCCGGCATCCCCGGAAGCGTGATGGATCACGTCACCGATGTGCGGGCCAGTGGTGAGAACACCGGCGGCGGGGAGGGCAAGGAGAACCTCGTCGACGGCGAGGCGAGCACCAAGTGGCTGACCTTCGAACCCACCGGCTGGGCCGAGTTCGACCTGGACGAGCCCGCCAAGGCCGTGACGTACGCGCTGACTTCGGCCAATGATCACGCCGAGCGCGACCCCAAGGACTGGACGCTGAAGGGCTCCACCGACGGCAAGGACTGGAAGGTCCTCGACGAGCGGACCGGCGAGACCTTCGACGGACGGCACAAGACCACGTCGTACGACTTCGCCAACGACACCGCCTACCGCCACTTCCGCATCGACTTCACCGCCAACAACGGCGCCTCCGACGCCCTCCAACTCGCCGATGTGCAGCTCTCCGTGGGCGGCGGCGAGAGTCCCGTACCCGAGGACATGCTGAGCCTCGTCGACCGGGGCCCGAGCGGCTCCCCCACCGCCAAGTCCCGCGCCGGGTTCACCGGCAAGCGCGCCCTGCGCTACGCGGGCACGCACACGGCGGACGGGCGCGGCTACTCGTACAACAAGGTCTTCGACGTCAACCTCGCCGTGCGCCGGGACACCGAGCTGTCCTACCGGCTCTTCCCGTCCATGGCGGACGGGGACCGTGACTACGACGCCACGAACGTCGCCGTCGACCTCGCCTTCACCGACGGCACCTATCTGAGCGAGCTGAACGCCCGGGACCAGCACGGGTTTCCGCTCACCCCGCGCGGCCAGGGCGACGCCAAGGTGCTGTACGTCAACCAGTGGAACCATGTCTCCGCCGCGCTCGGGCGGGTCGCCGCCGGCAAGACCGTCGACCGGATCCTCCTCGCCTACGACTCCCCCGAGGGACCCGCGAAGTTCCGGGGCTGGCTCGACGACGTGACCGTCCGGCAGGCGCCGCCCGCCGAGCCGAAGGCGCATCTGAGCGACTACGCGGACACCCGGCGCGGCACCAACTCCAGCGGCGGCTTCTCGCGCGGCAACACCTTCCCGGCGACCGCCGTCCCGCACGGCTTCAACTTCTGGACGCCGGTGACCAACGCGGCCTCGACCAGCTGGCTCTACGACTACGCGCGCGGCAACAACGCGGACAACCTGCCCACCATGGAGGCCCTCGCGGCGAGCCATGAGCCGAGCCCGTGGATGGGCGACCGGCAGACGTTCCAGCTGATGCCCTCGGCGGCCGAGAAGGTCGACAGCTCCCGCAAGGGGCGCGCGCTGCCCTTCAAGCACGGGAACGAGACGGCGCGGCCGTACTACTACGGCGTGCGCTTCGAGAACGGCGTGCGGGCCGAGATGACACCCACCGATCATGCCGCCGCGCTGCGCTTCAGCTATCCCGGCGACGACGCGAGCGTGGTCTTCGACAACGTCTCCGAGCAGGGCGGGCTCACCCTCGACAAGGAGAACCGGGTCGTCAGCGGGTACTCGGACGTGAAGTCGGGGCTCTCGACGGGGGCCACGCGGCTCTTTGTGTACGGGGTCTTCGACAGGCCCGTGAAGGAGGCCGAATCCGCCGGTGTGAAGGGGCACTTCACGTTCGACGCGGGCAAGGACCGCACCGTCACGCTGCGGCTCGCGACCTCGCTCATCGGCATCGACCAGGCCAAGGACAACCTGGCGCAGGAGCTCCCGGAGTCGCGGCCCTTCTCCTCCGTACGGGACGCCGCGCGCGCCCAGTGGGACGGGCTGATGAAGAAGGTGGAGGTCGAGGGCGCCACGGAGGGGCAGCTCACCACGCTCTACTCGTCCCTGTACCGGCTGTACCTGTACCCCAACTCCGGCTTTGAGAAGGTCCGTTCGGAGGGCGGAGGCGGAGGCGGAGGCAGTGGCGGTGGCGGTGGCGGTGGCGGCAAGGGGACGTACAAGTACGCCTCCCCCTTCTCGCCGATGCCCGGGCCGGACACCCCGACGCACACCGGCGCGAAGATCGTCGAGGGCAAGCCGTACGTCAACAACGGCTTCTGGGACACGTATCGGACGACCTGGCCCGCGTACTCGCTGCTGACTCCGAAGAAGGCGGGTGAGCTGGTCGACGGGTTCGTGCAGCAGTACAAGGACGGCGGCTGGATCTCCCGCTGGTCGTCGCCGGGGTACGCGGACCTGATGACCGGCACGTCGTCGGACGTGGCGTTCGCCGACGCGTATGTGAAGGGCGTCGACAACTTCGACGCGGAGGCGGCCTACAAGGCGGCCGTGAAGAACGCGACGGTCGTGCCGCCGAACCCGGGCGTGGGCCGCAAGGGCATGCCGACGTCCCCCTTCCTCGGCTATACGAGCACCGACACCGGGGAGGGCCTGTCCTGGGCCCTTGAGGGCTACTTGAACGACTACGGGATCTCCCGCATGGGGCAGGCCCTCTACAAGAAGACGGGCGAGAAGCACTACAAGGAGGAGGCGGAGTACTTCCTCAACCGCGCCCAGGACTACGTCAACCTCTTCGACCCCAAGGCGGGCTTCTTCCAGGGCAAGGACGGCAAGGGCGTGTGGCGCGTCCCGTCGGAGAAGTTCGACCCGCGCGTGTGGGGCTACGACTACACGGAGACGAACGCCTGGGGCTACGCCTTCACGGCGCCCCAGGACTCGCGGGGCCTCGCGAACCTGTACGGCGGCCGGTCCGGGCTCGCCGACAAGCTCGACACGTTCTTCGCCACTCCGGAGACGGCGTCCCCCGAGTACGCGGGCTCCTACGGAGGCGTCATCCACGAGATGACCGAGGCCCGCGACGTCCGCATGGGCATGTACGGGCACTCGAACCAGGTCGCCCACCACATCGCGTACATGTACGACGCGGCCGGGCAGCCGTACAAGACGCAGGAGAAGGTCCGCGAGGTGCTCGCCCGCCTCTACACCGGCAGCGAGATCGGGCAGGGCTACCACGGCGACGAGGACAACGGCGAGCAGTCCGCCTGGTACCTCTTCTCCTCGCTCGGCTTCTATCCGCTGGTGATGGGCAGCGGTGAATACGCCATCGGCTCACCGCAGTTCACCAAGATGACGGTGCACCTGGAGAACGGCCGCGACCTCGTCGTGAAGGCCCCGAGGAACAGCGCGAAGAACGTGTACGTGCAGGGGCTCAAGGTCAACGGCAAGGCGTGGCACAAGACGTCGCTGCCGCACGAGCTGATCGCGCGCGGCGGGGTCCTGGACTTCTCGATGGGCCCGAAGCCGTCGTCGTGGGGCACCGGCAAGGACGCGGCGCCCGCCTCCATCACCCAGGACGACAAGGTGCCGTCGCCGCGCACGGACGCGATCGAGGGCGAGGGGCCACTGTTCGACAACTCCTCGGCCACGACGGCCACTTCGGAGTCGGCCGAGCTCCCGGTGCAGGGGAGCCCGCGCGCCGTGCAGTACACCCTGACGTCGGCGGATCACACGAAGGCGCCGGGCGGCTGGGTGCTGCAGGGCTCCGACGACGGCGAGAAGTGGACGGACCTGGACCGGCGCTCGGACCAGTCCTTCACCTGGGACCAGCAGACCCGGGCGTTCACGATCGCCGACCCCGGGGCGCACAAGAAGTACCGGCTGGTGCTCGACGGCGGGCCCGCGACGCTCGCCGAGGTCGAACTCCTGCGCTGAGCAAGCCGGTTGGCGGATCATGCCCGTCACGGAAAGGTGCCCCGTCGCTCGCTCCGAGCGGCGGGGCACCCTTACGGGATCCACGACGTCAGCAGCAAAGGCCGGACCGACGACCTCAGCGGACCTCTGCGGGATCTGCGGGATCTCAGCGGGCGACCAGCCCCGCGTCGTACGCGAGCAGTCCGGCCTGCGTCCTGTTGGCGCACTCCAGCTTCACCAGCATCCGCGAGACATGGCCCTTGACGGTGGCCTCGCTGAGGAAGAGCTGCGCGGCGATCTGGGCGTTCGAGAGCCCCTCGCCGAGGCGTGTCAGCACGTCCGCCTCCCGTTCCGTGAGCTTCCCGATGAGGCGCTCGGCCCGCTCCCGCGCCGCGTCCTCGCCGGCGGACGCGGCCACGATCCGGCGCATCGCCACCGGCGAGAGCACCATGTGCCCGTCGGCGGCGACCCGGACCAGACCGATCAGGTCCTCGGGGGGCGTGGACTTCACCAGGAACCCGACGGCTCCGCCGCGCAGCGCCCGCAGCACGTACTCGTCGGCGTCGAAGGTGGTGAGCACGACGACCTTCGGGGGCCGGTCGAGCTCCATGATGCCGTCGATCGCCGTGAGGCCGTCGACGCCGGGCATCCGGAGGTCCATGAGGACGAGGTCCGGGCGGTGGCGCAGCACGCTCTCCACCGCGGCCGCCCCGTCGTGGGCCGCGTCGACGACGTCGATGTCGTCGGCGGATCCGAGGATGGTCCTCAAGTGCGCGCAGACCATGGGTTCGTCGTCGACGACCAGCACCTTTACGACTTCGCGTGCCATGCACACCAGTCTATCGATAGGATCACCGGCGACATCGCGTGCCGGTCACCGGCTGGGTGAGGCATGGAGGTGTCGGGAGCTGCCTTGTGGAGGCACTCGACCATGTCAGTTCAGCTCAACCACACCATCGTGCACGCCCGGGACGCCCAGGAGTCCGCCGACTTCCTCGGGGAGCTGCTCGGCCTTGAAGTGGGCGCCCAGTGGGGCCCGTTCATCCCCGTCGTGCTCGCGGGCGGCGTCACCCTGGACTACGCCTCGATCCCTGAGGACAAGATCGTGATGCAGCACTACGCCTTCTTGATCTCCGAGGCGGAGTTCGACGCCGCGTACGAGAAGATCACGTCACGCTCCATCCGGCACTGGGCCGACCCGCACCAGCAGCAGCCGGACGAGATCAACCACAACGACGGCGGCCGGGGCGTGTACTTCCTCGACCCGGCGGGCCACGCCATGGAGCTGATCACGGTGCCGTACGGCGGCTTCCCCGCGTAGCGGCCGCCCGGCGCGGGCGCCATCCCTGAATTTCGGGATACCGGGGTGCGGGTTGCCCCTGGGACTTTCTTCGTACGAAGTGCGGGACGGTTCCAGAGCGCAGCCCGCACCCGAACGGGAGCAACGAAATGATGCGATGGACGGCCACGCGCCTGTGGCGACCGCTGCTCGCCCTCGCGGTCGGCATGGGCACCTTCCTCGGCACGGCGGGACAGGCCACGGCGGGACAGGACCCGGCGGCGCAGGACCAGCAGGCCCCGACGGCCCAGAAGGCCCCGCAGGCCGAGGCAGCCGCCTCCGGCTATCTGAACCTGCACCAGTGCGCGTACTACGCGAGCAGCCTCGACGACCACTTCAACACCTTCGTGACGCCGAGCGGCGACGGACGCTACTCCACCGGCACCAAGCACTCGGCCACCGCCGACACCACGGCGGCCTGCGGCGCGGGGAACGGCAATCACGTACCCGTTCCGGTCCTGCACGGCGTCAAGGCGCTGAACCTCACCGCGGGCCGCTACCTCAACCTCCAGCAGTGCGACTACTACCGGAGCGCGAGCACCGACCGCTTCACCACCCTGGTGACGCCGAGCGGCGACGGACGCTACTCCACCGGCACGAAGGTCTCCAACACCAGGGAGACCACGCCCACATGCGGCCCGGGCAACGGCAACCACGTGCCCAACCCCGGTCTCTCGGGCTCCCTGCCCCTGGACCTGACCGCGGGCCGCTACCTCAACCTGCACCAGTGCGTGTACTACGCGGAGCGGCTCAAGAGCCATATGACGAGCGTGGTGCCGGCGCCGGACACGCGGTACACGACGGGCACGAAGGTCTCCAACACCCAGGAGACCAGCCCGTCCTGCGGCTCCGGCAACGGCGACTACGTCCTCGTCCCGCTCCTGTCGGCCGTCAGGAGCATCCCGCTGGGCTGAGCCGAGCTGATCACTCGTGATGACGCGCGCGGTAGGCGCGTTGCCGGCAGGCGCGTGAGCAGTACGTCCGGGGCCGTCCGCGCGACGACCGCGCGACCGGCCCCCGGCAGCCGGGGCACTGCGCCTGCTTTTCGTCACGCGGAGGGCGGGCCGCCACGTTTTCGTCACGTGGCGGCCCGCCCTCCGTGCCGTCGCGGGCGGCACGGCCGGCGCGGGCGGCGGTGACGAGGTCGGAGCCCGGGAAGCGCCCGCGCGGGGTGTGCGCGGACAACTCGGCGTCCAGGACGGGGCAGTTCCCCGCGATGTCGTCGTCCGTGCAGCCCAGCGTGTGGCGGAGATATCCCCGGGCCGCCTCCAACTGCGCGATCTGCCGCTCCACTTGCGCGAGCTGGGCGTCGACAGCCTGCTGCCAGGCGTCGCGCGTGGTCTCCCCCGAGGTGACGACGGCGGCCTGGTCCAACGGCATCCGCCCGACCACGCGGCACAGATAGGCGAGGCCGATGCGGCGCAGCTCGGTGTCGCCGTAGAGCCGCTTGCCGCCCTCGCGGGCGGGCGGTTCGAGCACGCCCTGCTGCTCCCACCACCGCACCGTGGACGGCGCCAGGCCGTACAGAGCCGCCGCTTCACCGATGGAGACCGCACCCTGTCGCGCCATGAACCCAGTTGACATCAAGGCGACTTGAGAAGGCAAGGTCTTACTTAGGTAAACCTAAGTAGCCGCGCCCTCGCAGCGGAGCGACGGAGCGGCAGGGCAGCAGAAGGGTTCGGTCATGGCAGCAGGCGAGCACGACGCATACGACGCACGTGACGCACACGACGCATGTGACGAATACACGGAGACCGTCGTCATCGGCGCCGGACAACAAGGGTGCGGAGTGGCCGGGGCCCTCCAGGAGCGGGGCCGGGAAGCGCTCGTCCTGGAGCGGGGAGAGATCGGCCAGGCATGGGCCCACGAACGCTGGGACAGCCTGCTCATCGGCAGCGGGAACCAGTCGCTCCGCTTCCCCGGCTGGGACTACGACGGCGACGACCCCTACGGCTGCCCTTCGGGCCCCGAACTGGCCCGCGTCCTGCGCCGCTACGCGACGGAGCGGAACCTCCGCGTACGGCAGCACACGCCCGTCCGGAAAGTCGAGTGCCCGCCGGACGCCTCCGACCGCGACGATGTGCGGTTCAGGACGCACCTGGCCTCCGGCGGCGTCATCGGATCCCGCAATCTCGTCGCGGCGGTGGGCGGTTACGCGGCTCCCCGCACCCCCGCGCTTTCCGCCGACGTCGACCCGGCCGTCCACCAGATCCACTCCCGCGACTACCGCAGCCCCCGGTCCCTGCCGGACGGGGCCGTCCTGGTGGTCGGCGCGGGCATCAGCGGCCAGCAGATCGCGGACGAACTGGCGGACTCCGGGCGGCGCACCTTCCTCGCGGTCGGCCGCCATCGCGCATGGCCGCGCCACTACCGCGGCCGGGGCATCCAGGAGTGGCTCCGCGTACTCCCCTCCCTGTACGAGGAGTTCGGCGCGGCGGTCGGCGACGGCGGCCCTGTCCTGTCCGGCCTGCCGGTGACCGCCGTGAACGACAAGAGCGGCGACCTCAACGTCGGCACGCTGGCCGCGAAGGGCGTGACCCTGGTCGGCTCCCTGCGCGCCGCGGACGGCGGACGGCTCCTGCTCGAGGACAACGTCGTCGAGCTGGCCGAGGAGTCCGCCCGGTCGTTCCGCACGGCCCTCGACCGGATCGACACCGCGATCCGGGAACGCGGCTTCGCGGTGCCGGAGGAGGACCCGGCACCCGGGGTGCCCCTGGACGGCGTGACCGCCTTCGGCGAGACCCTCGACCTGGCGCACCACGCCGTCACCACCATCGTCTGGTGCACCGGGTTCGGCCCTGACTACGGCATCCTGCCGCGCCACGTCCTCGACGCGAACGGCGCCCCCGTCCAGCACAAGGGCCTCCTCGGCGCGCTCCCCGGCCTGTACTACGCCGGGCTCCCGGACGGGAACTCGCTCGCCCCCGTGGGCATCGAGGCGAACGTGGCGAACGGCAGGTTCATCGCCCGCCTGATCCACGTCGACCACGTGATGCACTCCGGTTCACCGGCGCCCCTCATCACCGTGTGAACCGTGTGAACCGTGCCCGGACAGGCGAAAGGGCCGCACCCCCCGGTCGACGCCGGGGGATGCGGCCCTCAACTGCCCGCCCTGACCGCTTACTTGCGGATCAGCGAGCGCAGCACGTACTGCATGATGCCGCCGTTGCGGTAGTAGTCCGCCTCACCGGGGGTGTCGATGCGGACGACCGCGTCGAACTCCACACCGGTGTCGGTGGTGACCTTGACCGTGCGCGGCGTGGTGCCGTTGTTGAGCTCCTCGACGCCGGTGAAGGAGAAGGTCTCCTCGCCGGTCAGGCCGAGGGAGTCGGCGGACTGCCCCTCCGGGAACTGGAGCGGAAGCACACCCATGCCGATGAGGTTCGAGCGGTGGATGCGCTCGTACGACTCGGTGATGACGGCCTTGACGCCGAGCAGCGCGGTGCCCTTGGCGGCCCAGTCGCGGGACGAGCCGGAGCCGTACTCCTTGCCGCCCAGGATGACGAGCGGGGTGCCCTGCTCGATGTAGTTGCGCGAGGCGTCGTAGATGAACGACACCGGGCCTTCGGCCTGGGTGAAGTCGCGGGTGTAGCCGCCCTCGGTGCCCGGCGCGAGCTGGTTGCGCAGGCGGATGTTGGCGAACGTGCCGCGGATCATGACCTCGTGGTTGCCGCGGCGCGAGCCGTAGCTGTTGAAGTCACGACGCTCGACACCGTGCTCGGTCAGGTACTGACCGGCCGGGGTGTCGGCCTTGATGGCACCGGCGGGCGAGATGTGGTCGGTGGTGACCGAGTCGCCGAGCTTGGCGAGGACGCGCGCGCCGGAGATGTCGGAGACCGGGGCCGGCTCCATCTCCATGCCCTCGAAGTACGGGGGCTTGCGGACGTACGTCGACTCGGCGTCCCACTCGAAGGTGTTGCCGGTCGGGATGGGCAGCGCCTGCCACTGGGCGTCGCCCGCGAAGACGTCCTGGTAGGACTTGTTGAACATGTCCTCGCCGATGGCGTTCGCCACGACGTCGTTGACCTCGGCCTCGGTCGGCCAGATGTCCGCGAGGTGGACCGGCTTGCCGTCCTGGTCGACACCGAGCGCGTCGCGCGTGATGTCCACCTTCATGGAGCCCGCGATGGCGTACGCGACGACCAGCGGCGGGGACGCCAGGTAGTTCATCTTGACGTCGGGGTTGATGCGGCCCTCGAAGTTCCGGTTGCCGGAGAGGACCGAAGTGACCGCCAGGTCATGGTCGTTGACGGCCTTCGAGACCTCCTCGGGCAGCGGGCCCGAGTTGCCGATGCAGGTGGTGCAGCCGTAGCCGACGAGGTTGAAGCCGACCTTGTCGAGGTAGGGGGTGAGCCCCGCCTTGTCGAAGTAGTCGGTGACGACCTTCGAGCCGGGCGCGAGGGTGGTCTTGACCCACGGCTTGCGGGTCAGGCCCTTCTCGACGGCCTTCTTCGCGACGAGCGCGGCGGCGACCATCACGTACGGGTTCGACGTGTTGGTGCAGGAGGTGATGGCCGCGACCGTCACCGCACCGTGGTCGATCTCGTACGTCGAGCCGTCGGGGGCGGTCACGGTGACCGGGTTCGACGGGACGCCGTTGGAGACGGCCGGGGCGTCGGAGGCGGGGAAGGACTCCTTGCCCGCCTCGGAGTCGTCCGAGACGTAGTTGCGCACGTCCTGAGCGAACTGCTGCGCGGCGTTGGCGAGGACGATGCGGTCCTGCGGACGCTTCGGACCGGCGATCGACGGGACGACCGTGGAGAGGTCCAGCTCCAGCTTCTCGGAGAAGTCGGGCTCGGCGGCCGGGTCCAGCCAGAGGCCCTGCTCCTTGGCGTACGCCTCGACGAGCGCGACCTGCTGCTCGGAGCGGCCGGTCAGCTTCAGGTAGTTCAGCGTCTCCCCGTCGATCGGGAAGATGGCGGCCGTCGAGCCGAACTCGGGCGACATGTTGCCGATGGTGGCGCGGTTGGCGAGGGAGGTGGCGGCGACGCCCTCACCGTAGAACTCGACGAACTTGCCGACGACGCCGTGCTTGCGCAGCATCTCGGTGATCGTGAGCACGAGGTCCGTGGCGGTGGTGCCCGGCTTCAGCTCACCGGTCAGCTTGAAGCCGACCACGCGCGGGATGAGCATCGAGACCGGCTGGCCCAGCATCGCGGCCTCGGCCTCGATGCCGCCGACGCCCCAGCCCAGGACGCCCAGGCCGTTGACCATCGTGGTGTGCGAGTCGGTGCCGACGAGGGTGTCGGGGTACGCCTGGCCACCCCGGACCATGACCGTACGAGCGAGGTGCTCGATGTTGACCTGGTGGACGATGCCAGTGCCGGGCGGGACGACCTTGAACTCGTCGAACGCGGTCTGGCCCCAGCGCAGGAACTGGTAGCGCTCCTTGTTGCGGCCGTACTCCAGCTCCACGTTCTGGCCGAACGCGTCCTTGGTGCCGAACTTGTCGGCGATGACGGAGTGATCGATGACCAGCTCGGCCGGGGCCAGCGGGTTGATCTTCGCCGGGTCGCCGCCGAGCTCCTTCACGGCCTCACGCATGGTGGCGAGGTCCACCACGCACGGGACGCCGGTGAAGTCCTGCATGATCACGCGGGCCGGCGTGAACTGGATCTCCTGGGAGGGCTGGGCCTGCGAGTCCCAGTTGCCGAGGGCACGGATGTGGTCGGCGGTGATGTTCGCGCCGTCCTCCGTGCGGAGCAGGTTCTCCAGCAGAACCTTGAGGCTGTAGGGAAGGCGAGCAGAGCCCTCGACCTTGTCCAGCCTGAAGATCTCGTACGACTCGTCGCCCACGCGCAGCGTGCTGCGGGCGTCGAAGCTGTTCGCCGACACGACAGTCTCCTTCATATATGTGCGCGTTCCACCACATCGTGCCGCCACGCCCCGCCGCCGATCCGCTAAGGTAAGGCTTAGTTAGGGTTGCCTTACCTTCAGGGTCGACGGATGCGTGTGGCTGCGGTGCGCCTCGGCAGATATCTCGATGTCGAGATAACCCTAGTACATCACGCCGCGGGGCGACGAGGCGTGCCCGGGCGTCCCCGCAACGGAACCACGGAACCGCGAGGGTCCCCGTCGTCGTTGGTACCCCTGTGGAAGATCTCTATGAAATCGATCTCGGCGTCTTCGCCACCCCGGACGGACTGCGCGGACTCGTCGAGGGCTGCACCCGTGTCCTGGAGGAGCGGGGGCGGCCGTACGGGCTGAAGGTCGCCGGGCCGGGGACCGCGTGGAGCGGGGGCGAGATGTCGATCGCCGAGTTCTATGACGAGCTGCCCGAGCAGTGGCGCGTGGAGCATCCCGGCGAGGATCCGGGCGAGCGGGAGAACCACGAGATCCGGGTGGGCGTCGTCGTCACGCACGCGGAGATGGAGGAGCTGCGCGACCGGCTCACCCGCGTCGCCTGCCCCGATCCCGAGCACGCCTCGCCCTGTGCCATTCCGTGGGGCACGGGCCACATCAGGGCGGGCGGCGTCCAGGACGAGGAAGGGGTCATCGAGGAGCGGTTCGGGCATCTGCGCACGCGGTAGCGTGCAGCCGTGCCGCCAGAGAAGCGCGCAGCCGTGCCGCCGGAGAGGCGCGCAGCCGTGCCGCCCGTGACCATCGCCGATGTCGCGCGCGCCGCCGAGGTGTCGACCGCGACCGTCTCGCACGCCCTGAACGGCACGGGACGCCTCGGCGAGACCACCCGGCGGCGGGTCCGCGAACTCGCCACCGCGCTCGGCTACGGCGCCCCTCGCACCGCCCCCACCCGCACCCTCGGCGTCGCGGTCACCACCTTCCCCGGGCCCTGGAACTACACGGAGATCGCCTACTTCTCGCGCGCCGTCACCGCCGCCACCGCGGCCGCCCACGCGCACGGCTACGCCCTCACCACGCTGCCCGCCGACCGGGTCGCGGACGCCGCCTGGCACACCCTCGCCGTCGACGGGATGCTCGTCATCGACAGCCCGCCGGGCGACCCGATGGTGCGGGCCCTGCGCGCCCGCGGCGTCCCCCTCGTCTTCGACGGCGCCCCCGGCGACGCACGCCCCGGCGACCACTGGGTCGACAACGACCACACCGCGACGGCCCGGGAGGTCCTCGGCCACCTGCGTGCGGCGGGCGCACGGCGCATCGTCCTCCAGGCGGGCAGCGGGGGCGAGCACTACGCCCGGGCGATCCGGGCCGCGTACGAGGAGTGGTGCGCCGAGCAGGGGGCGCCCGCGCTCGTCGTCGACTTCGACCGGGACGACGCGGCGGGCCACGCCTTCGACGGGCTGCTCGACGCCGGGGCGGACGCGGTGTACGCCGTGTACGACCCGGGCGGCCACCAACTCCTCGCCGCCGCCCGCCGCCACGGCCTGCGCGTCCCCGACGAGCTGCTCCTGGTGTGCGCGAGCGAGGATCCCGCGTACGAGCGCACGGACCCGCCGGTCACCACGGTGACCCTCGCCCCGGAGCGCTCGGCCCGCGAGGCGGTGGCGCTGCTGGTCGCGCTGGCCGAGGGGACGGCCGCGGTGCCGACGGGGCCGGTCACAGTGCCCGCGGGCCTGAAGGTGCGCGCTTCCTCGCGGCGGTAGCGGCCGGGGGCTGCGGATTCCGTCGTCCGGGACGGCTTCTGGTTAAGCCGTTACTCACCCAGGGTCCCTGGCAACAGCCAACCCCCTTGGAGTGCCCATGAGTTCGCTCTCCCCCCTGTCCCGGCGCGGCGTCATCGCCGCCGCGGGCGCCACCGGTCTCGCCGCCGTCGCGGGCGCCCCCGCCGTGGCCTCGGCCCCGCACGGGCGGCGGTCCGCCGCGCTCGTCGTCCACAACGCCCGGGTGTTCACCGGGGTCCGCGGGGCGCCCCTCGCCGAGGCCGTCGCCGTCGGCAGGGACGGGCGGATCCTCGGCGTCGGCGGCGCGGAGGTGCGCCGGCTGACCGGGCGGGACACCGAGGTGGTGGACGCCAAGGGCGGCACCGTGATGAGCGGGATCCACGACGGGCACGCCCACCCCATGGACGCCGCGAGCCGCTCACTGCGCCCCTCCCTCGCGGGCGCCGAACAGACCGTGGCGGACCTGCAGAAGACCCTCACCGGGTTCCTCAAGGACTCCGCCGACCAGGAGCCCGACGGCTGGCTGGTGGTGGAGGACTGGAATCCCGTGGGCCTGCTCCCGCACGGCACCGCCCCGCACCACGACATGCTCGACGCCCTGCCGACCCGCCACCCCGTCGCGCTGCGCGGCGGCGACGGCCACAACATCTGGGTCAACCAGCGCGCCCTCGACATCGCCAAGATCACCGCCGACACCCCCGACCCGGTCGGCGGGAAGATCGTCAAGGGCAAGGACGGCAAGCCCACGGGCGTGCTCAAGGACGACGCCCAGCCCCTCGTCACGCGGCACATCCCCGAGCCGAGCCCCAAGGAGCTGCACGCGGCCGCCGCGAAGATCCTCGCCCAGGCCGCCGCGTCCGGGATCACCACCTTCATGGAAGCCGTCGTCGGGCACGACGAGTTGACGGTCTACCGGTCCCTCGCCGAGACCGGGCAGCTCCTCCAGCGCTTCGTGCCGGCGCTGCGCATCGACACCGACAAGACCAAGGACCCGGCCGCCGCCCTCGCCTACGCCCGCGGCCTGCGCGCCGACTTCGACGACGTGCCGGGCCTGCGCTTCGGCACCGTCAAGGTGTTCCTCGACGGCGTCATCGAGTACCCGGCGCAGACCGCCGCCCTCCTGGAGCCGTACCTCGACAAGGACGGCAGGCCGACCGACCACCGCGGCGAGCTCTATGTCTCCGCCGCCGACTACGGCAAGCTCAGCGCGGCCTTCAACGCGGCGGGCTGGCAGATGCACGCGCACGCCCTCGGCGACCGCGCCGTGCGCACCGCGCTCGACGGCTACGCGTACGCACTGCGCGCCACCGGGCGCCGCGATCTGCGCAACACCGCCGCCCACCTCCAGCTGGTGCACCCCGACGACTTCCCCCGTTTCGCCCAACTCGGCGCCATCGCCTGCATGCAGCTCCAGTGGGCCACCCGCAACACCTGGACCATGGACTCCCTGCTCCCCTACATCGGCGCCGCCCGCCACCGCCTGCTCTACCCGGCGCGCAGTCTCCAGCGCCATGGCGCGCCCCTGTCCGGCGGCTCGGACTGGCCCGTCGACCCCTTGCAGGTGTGGAACCAGGTCCGCACCGCCGTCGACCGCACGGGCACGGACGGCGAGGGCGGCGATCTGTACCGCGAACAGGAGGGGCTGAGCCGGACGACGTCGCTGCGCATGCACACCCTCGGCACCGCGCGTCAACTCCGCATGGAGCATCTCACCGGGACCGTCGAGCGGGGCAAGTCGGCCGATCTGGTGCTGCTGGACCGCGATGTGACGCGGTGTCCGGTGGCCGATATCAGCAGCGCCGAGGTGCGCCTGACGCTCGTCGGGGGCACAGTGGTGCACGACGCCTCCACGGCGTCGGGCCGCGCTGCTGCGACCCGGCTCGCGCGGGCGTCGGCGGGGCCCCGGCCCACGGCCTTCGCGTCCGTGCACGGCGGCAGGCACCGTGGGTGCGGCTGCGGCTGACGGTCCCGGTGTCCGGGCCTGGCTCCGGGGCCGAACTCCCGGTCCGGGCAGGCCCGGAAGGGATCCTTCCCGTTTGGCCCACCCCGCCGCGCGACTCATCTCATATCTGAGATAGCCTTCGTCCCATGGCAGACGACTACCTCGTACGCATCGGCAAGCTCATCCGCGACGCCCGGCAGCACCGGGGCTGGACGCAGTCGCAGCTCGCCGAGGCACTCAGCACCAGCCAGAGTGCCGTCAACCGCATCGAGCGCGGCAACCAGAACATCAGCCTTGAGATGATCGCCAGGATTGGCGAGGCTCTCGACAGTGAAATCGTCTCGCTCGGGTACGCGGGTCCCATGCACCTGCGCGTCGTCGGCGGCCGCCGCCTCTCCGGCTCCATCGACGTCAAGACGAGCAAGAACGCGTGCGTGGCGCTGCTCTGCGCATCCCTCCTCAACAAGGGCCGCACGGTACTCCGCCGCGTCGCCCGCATCGAAGAGGTCTACCGGCTCCTCGAAGTCCTCAACTCCATTGGTGTGCGCACCCGTTGGATCAACGACGGGGTGGACCTGGAGATCGTGCCGCCCGCGAAGCTCGACATGGACGCCATCGACGCGGAGGCGGCCATCCGCACCCGCTCGATCATCATGTTCCTGGGCCCGCTGCTGCACCGCATGGACCGCTTCAAGCTGCCGTACGCGGGCGGCTGCGACCTCGGCACCCGCACGATCGAGCCACACATGATCGCGCTGCGCCGCTTCGGCCTGGACATCGCGGCCACCGAGGGGCTCTACCACGCGGAGGTGGAGCGCGGCGTCTCCCCCGACCGCCCGATCGTGCTGACCGAGCGCGGCGACACCGTGACGGAGAACGCGCTGCTCGCCGCCGCCCGCGCCGAGGGCACGACGGTCATCCGCAACGCCTCGTCCAACTACATGGTCCAGGACCTCTGCTTCTTCCTGGAGGCCCTGGGCGTCAAGGTCGAGGGCATCGGCACCACCACCCTCACGGTGCACGGCGTGCCGACCATCGACGTGGACGTCGACTACTCCCCCTCCGAGGACCCGGTCGAGGCGATGAGCCTGCTCGCCGCCGCCGTGGTCACCGAGTCGGAGCTCACCATCCGCCGGGTGCCGATCGAGTTCATGGAGATCGAGCTCGCGGTCCTGGAGGAGATGGGCCTGGACCAGGACCGCTCAGCGGAGTACGCGGCGGACAACGGCCGCACCCGCCTCGTGGACCTCACGGTGCGCCCCTCCAAACTTGAGGCGCCCATCGACAAGATCCACCCGATGCCGTTCCCCGGCCTCAACATCGACAACGTCCCCTTCTTCGCGGCCATCGCGGCCGTGGCGCAGGGCAAGACCCTCATCCACGACTGGGTCTACGACAACCGCGCGATCTACCTCACGGACCTCAACCGGCTCGGCGGGCGCCTGCAACTCCTGGACCCGCACCGGGTGTTGGTCGAGGGCCCGACGCGCTGGCGCGCCGCCGAGATGATGTGCCCGCCGGCGCTGCGCCCGGCCGTGGTCGTGCTGCTCGCGATGATGGCGGCGGAGGGCACCTCGGTGCTGCGCAACGTGTACGTGATCAACCGCGGCTACGAGGACCTGGCGGAGCGCCTCAACTCGGTGGGCGCACAGATCGAGACCTTCCGCGACATCTAGTCCGCGAGCAGGCGTTTCAGGCAGTCCACCGGTCGGCGTTTCAGGACGGGGTCGCGGTTCATTCCAGAACCGCGACCCCGTCCAGTTCCACCAGCGCCTGCTCGTCCCAGAGCCGGACGACGCCCACCACCGCCATGGCCGGATAGTCCCGCCCCGCCAACCGCCGCCAGATGCGCCCGAGTTCGGCGGCGTGGACGCGGTAGTCGGCGACGTCCGTGGCGTACACCGTGACGCGGGCCAGGTCGGCGGGGGTGCCGTCGGCGTGGCGCAGGGCGGTGAGGAGGTTGGTGAGGGCGGTCTCGAACTGCTCGGGCAGGGTCTCGCCCGTGACCTTGCCCTCCCCGTCGAGGGCGGTCTGGCCCGCGAGGAAGACGAGACGGCCGCCGGTCGCGGTCACGGCGTGCGAGAAGCCCGTGGGCGGGGAGAGTTCGACGGGATTGACGCGGTGCAGGGTCATACGGACGGCCCTTCCGTGGTGAGCGAGTCTGCGTGGTCGGCGTACAACTCCTTGCCGATGATGGACCGTTGGACCTCGCTGGCGCCCTCGTAGATGCGCGGGGCGCGCACCTCGCGGTAGAGGTGTTCGAGGAGGTGGCCGCGCTGGAGGGCGCGGGCGCCGTGCAGCTGGACGGCCGCGTCGACGACGTACTGGGCGGTCTCGGTGGCGAGCAGCTTGGCCATCGCGGCGCGGCGCGCGATGCCGGGGTCCCCCCGGTCGTACGCCGCCGCGGCCGCGTACACCATCAGGCGGGCCGACTCGGTGCGCAGCGCCATCTCGGCGACCTGGTGGGAGACGGACTGCAGATCGCTCAACACCCCGCCGAACGCCCGGCGTTGAGAGGTGTGCGCGAGCGTGGCGTCCAGCGCGGCCTGCGCCATCCCGACGGCGAAGGCGCCGACGCTGGGCCGGAACCGGTTCAGGGTGGTCATGGCGACCCGGAACCCGCGGTCGACCTCGCCGAGCACATCGTCCTCGGTGACGCGCACGCCGTCGAAGGTGAGGGTCCCGATGGGGTGCGGCGAGAGCATGTCGAGCGGCTCGCCGCCGAGCCCCGGGCGGTCGGTGGGCACGAGGAAGGCGGTGACGCCGCGGGCGCCCGCGTCCTGGGTGGTGCGGGCGAAGACGGTGGCGAAGTCGGCCTCGGGGGCGTTGGAGATCCAGCGCTTCTCCCCGGTGAGCCGCCAGCCCGAGGCGCCGTCGCGCTCCGCCCGCAGCGTGAGCGCCGCCGCGTCCGAGCCCGCGTCCGGCTCGGAGAGCGCGAAGGCCGCGACGGCCCGCCCCTCGCGGGCGGGAGCGAGCCACTCCTCGCGCTGGCGCACGGTGCCGTGGGCGTGGACGGGGTGCGCGCCGAGCCCCTGCAGGGCGAGCGCGGTCTCGGCCTCGGTGCAGGAGCGGGCGAGGGACTCCCGCAGGAGACAGAGCCCGAGCGCACCGCTCCGTGGTCCCTCCTTATCCGCGAACAGCGCCTCCAGCAGCCCCAGTTGGCCCAGCTCCGCAACCAGCGGACGGTTCACCCGGCCCGGTTCGCCCCGCTCCGCCAGCGGGCGAAGCCGCGTCGCGGCCAGGACACGCAACTCCTGTGCCCAGGCGGTTTGCTCCGGTTCAAGGGAGAATGCCGACACCCAGGACCCCTCCTTTATCGCGCACCGTTGACTGTCGTCACCATCACGATACGCTCGAAGCGCCAGGACCTGCCCGGCGGATCCGGCCGCAGAATTTCGAGCTCACCAATTCATCGCCGGTGAGCGGGCTCTGGTACGTGCAGCTGCAAGGCGGAGGAGGGAGTCAACGCGGAGCGTTGGCGACCGACGACAACACGGCAGATGTGCGCACCAGAGCCCGCGACCGCGGCAGGATCCGCCGGGCAGGCCCTGGCTCTCCACCCCGTCGGCAAGACCTCGGCTCGACAGGACCTCGGCAAGGGGGCGCACCTCCATGGACGCCAGCGGCACCTCCGGACTGACACCTTCGGCCCACACCGACACCTTCGCGCGCGACCACCTCCCGCCCGTCGAGCAGTGGCCCGCCCTCGTCCGCGACCGGCCCGAGCTGCACTACGCGCCCCGGGTCAACTGCGGGGCCGAGCTCCTGGACCACACGGCGGCGCGGTTCGGCGCCGACCGGCCCGCGTTCCGCTCGGGCTCCGGCGAGGTGTGGTCGTACGGCGAACTGCGGCGCCGCGTCGACTCCCTCGCGCACGTCCTGACCGGCGAGCTCGGCGTCGTCCCCGGCAACCGCGTACTGTTGCGCGGCCCCACCACGCCCTGGCTGGCGGCCTGTTGGCTCGCGGTGATGAAAGCGGGCGCCGTCGCGGTCACCGTCCTGGCGCAGCACCGCCCGCACGAGCTGGCCACGATGTGCGAGATCGCGGAGGTCCGGCACGCGCTGTGCGACGCCCGCTCGCTCGACGACCTGACGAAGGCGGGGATCGCGGGCCAGAGTGTGACCACGTACGGCGGCGAGGGCCCCGACGACCTGCTCTCCCGGGCGGCCGCCCACGAGGAGCCCTACGAAGCCGTGGACACGGCGGCCGACGACGTCGCCCTGATCGCGTTCACCTCGGGCACCACCGGGCGCCCCAAGGGCTGCATGCACTTCCACCGCGACGTCCTGGCGATCGCCGACACCTTCGCGCGCCACGTCCTCAAGCCCGTCCCGGAGGACGTGTTCGCGGGCAGCCCGCCGCTCGGCTTCACCTTCGGCCTCGGCGGGCTCGTCATCTTCCCGCTGCGCGCGGGAGCCTCCACGCTGCTGCTCGAACAGGCGGGCCCCAAGCAGCTGTTGGCCGCGGTCACCGAGCACCGGGTGAGCGTCGTGTTCACGGCACCGACCGCCTACCGCACGATGCTCGACGAACTCGCCGAGCACTCCGAGCACACCGAGCACTCCGCGTACGACATCTCCTCGCTGCGCCGCTGCGTCTCGGCGGGCGAGAACCTGCCCGCCGCGACCTGGCAGGCGTGGCACGAGCGCACCGGCCACCGCATCATCAACGGCATCGGCGCGACGGAGCTCCTGCACATCTTCATCTCCGCCGCCGACGAGGCGATCCGCCCGGGGACCACGGGCCGCCCGGTGCCGGGGTGGCACGCGCGCGTCGTCGACGAGGCGGGGCGCACGCTGCCGGACGGCGAGCCGGGTCTGCTGGCGGTGCGCGGGCCCGTCGGCTGCCGCTATCTCGCCGATCCGCGCCAGCAGGAGTACGTGCGGCACGGCTGGAACGTCACCGGGGACACCTACGTCCGGGACCCCGACGGCTGCTTCCGCTACGTCGCGCGCGCGGACGACATGATCATTTCGGCCGGGTACAACATCGCGGGCCCCGAGGTGGAGGAGGCCCTCCTGCGCCACCCGGACGTGGTGGAGACGGCCGTGGTGGGGCTGCCCGACGAGCGGCGCGGCCAGCTGGTCGCGGCGTACGTGGTGCTGCGCGCGGGCGCCCCGCGCGACGCCGGACGGCTGCAGGAGTTCGTCAGGGCCGAGCTGACCCCCTACAAGTGCCCGCGCGAGATCGTCTTCCTCGACGCCCTGCCGCGCACCGCGACGGGCAAGCTCCAGCGCTTCCGGCTGCGGGCGGGCCCGGTCGACCGGGAGCAGGAGCCCGCGCCCGGAACCGTAGAGTGATCACGTGTCCGAGCAGCGCACCCCACGGTCCTTGATCGTCACGTTCTACGGCGCGTACGGGCGTACGCGGCCCGGCCCCGTCCCGGTCGCGGAGCTGGTCCGGCTGCTCGCGCCCGTGGGCGTCGACGCCCCCGCCGTGCGCTCGTCGGTCTCCCGCCTCAAGCGCCGCGGCCTGCTGCTGCCCGCCCGCACGGAGTCGGGCGCGGCCGGGTACGAGCTGTCGCCGGACGCCCGCCAGCTCCTGGACGACGGCGACCGGCGCATCTACGCCGCCCCCGGCCCGGACACGGCGGGCGAGTGGGTCCTCGCCGTCTTCTCCGTCCCCGAGCCGGAGCGGCAGAAGCGGCACGTGCTGCGCTCGCGGCTCGCGGGGCTCGGCTTCGGCACGGCGGCGCCGGGCGTGTGGATCGCGCCTGCGCACCTGTACGAGGAGACCCGGCACACCCTGGAGCGGCTCCAACTCGCCGCCTACGTCGATCTGTTCAGGGGCACGCACCTCGGCTTCGCGGCCACCGCCGAGTCGGTGGCCCGGTGGTGGGACCTGTCGGCGCTCGCCAAGCAGCACGAGGCGTTCCTCGACCGCCACGAACCGGTCCTGCGCGCCTGGCACTCGCGCCCGGACACCCCGCCCGAGGAGGCGTACCGGGACTATCTCCTGGCCCTGGACTCCTGGCGGCACCTGCCCTACGCCGACCCGGGCCTGCCCGCCGAGCTGCTGCCCGCGGACTGGCCGGGGGCGCGCTCGGCGGCGGTCTTCCGCGAGCTGCACGGGCGGCTGCGCGCGGCGGCCGCGGCGTTCGCGACGTCCCCTGAGACATCTCCGTAGGACGTCTCCGTATGGGGGCTCAACGCCCCAGCGTGAGCCGGGGTTTGGGGCCGTCCGTGCGGCCCGTCTGGGGGCGTCTGCTGCCCGCGCGATAGGGGGCGGGCCAGCTGGCGCCGGGGCCGCTGTAGCCCTGTTCGGCGGCGGCGTGCAGCGTCCAGTGCGGGTCGTAGAGGTGCGGCCGGGCCAGCGCGCACAGGTCCGTGCGCCCGGCCAGGATCAGGGAGTTGACGTCGTCCCAGGAGGAGATGGCGCCCACCGAGAGGACGGGGATGCCGGTCTCGTTGCGGATGCGGTCGGCGTACGGGGTCTGGTAGGAGCGGCCGTACGCGGGCTGTTCGTCGGCGACGACCTGCCCGGTGGAGACGTCGACGGCGTCCGCCCCGTGGGCGGCGAAGGCCCGGGCGATCCCGACCGCGTCGTCGGCCGTGGTGCCGCCCTCGGCCCAGTCCGTCGCGGAGATCCGGACCGTCATGGGCCGCTCGGCCGGCCACACCTCCCGTACCGCGTCGAAGACTTCGAGCGGGAAGCGCAGCCGGTTCTCCAGCGGGCCGCCGTACTGGTCGTCGCGGAGGTTGGTGAGCGGGGAGAGGAAGCCGGAGAGCAAGTAGCCGTGGGCGCAGTGCAGTTCGAGGAGGTCGAAGCCCGCACGGGCGGCGCGCCGGGCGGCCGCCTTGAACTGGAGGGTGAGCACGGCGAGTTCACCGGTGGTGAGTGCGCGGGGGCGTTGGCTGCCTTCCTTGTACGGGAGCGGGGAGGCGGCCACGAGCGGCCAGTTGCCCTCGTCGAGGGGGTCGTCGATGCCCTCCCACATCAGCTTCGTGGAGCCCTTGCGGCCCGAGTGCCCGAGCTGCACGCCGATCGCGGTGCCCGGCGCCTGGGCGTGCGCGAAGTCGGTGATCCGCCGCCAGGCCGCCTCCTGTTGGGGGGTGTAGAGCCCGGCGCAGCCCGGCGTGATCCGGCCGTCCTCGGTGACGCACACCATCTCCGTCATCACCAGGCCCGCCCCGCCGAGCGCCCGCGCGCCCAGGTGGACCAGGTGGAAGTCGCCGGGCACACCGTCCTCGGCGGAGTACATGTCCATCGGCGAGACCACGACGCGGTTCTGCAGGGTCAGCCCGCGCAGCCGGAACGGCGTGAACATCGGCGGGGTGCCCTCGGGGCAGCCGAACTCCCGCTCCACGGCCTGGGTGAAGCCCGCGTCGCGCAGCCGGAGGTTGTCGTGGGTGACGCGGCGGCTGCGGGTGAGCAGGTTGAAGGCGAACTGCCGGGGCGCCTGGTCCACATAGAGCCCCAGCTCCTCGAACCACTGCAGGCTGGCGGCGGCCGCGCGCTGGGTGGAGGCGACGACGGGGCGGCGCTCCTCCTCGTACGCGGCGAGGGCGGCCGGGATGTCGGGCTGCTCCTGAAGACAGGCGGCGAGCGCGAGGGCGTCCTCGACGGCGAGCTTGGTGCCGGAGCCGATGGAGAAGTGGGCGGTGTGCGCGGCGTCCCCGAGGAGCACGCAATGGCCGTACGACCACTGCTCGTTGACGACCGTGCGGAAGCTGATCCAGGAGGAGTTGTTGGAGCGCAGCGGGCGCCCCCCGAGGGCGTCCGCGAAGATCTTGGCGCACCGCTCGGCGGAGGCGGCCTGGTCGAGCTCGGCGAAACCGGCGGCCTCCCACACCTCTTCGTGCATCTCGACGATGACGGTGGAGGCGCCGGACGCTGCTGCCGTGCCCGTCCCCGCCGCCGCGTACGGGTATCCGTGCAGCTGCATCACGCCGTGCTCGGTCTCGGCGATCTCGAAGCGGAAGGCGTCGAAGGCGAAGTCGGCGGCGAGCCAGATGTAGCGGCAGCGGTGCGTGGTGAGCGTGGGCTTGAACACGTCGGCGTGCGCCGCGCGGGTGAGGCTGTGCACGCCGTCGGCGGCGATCACCAGCTCGTGTGTCGCGGCGAGTTCGGCGGCGGACGGCGCCTCCGTACAGAAGCGGAGGTCCACGCCGAGCTCCCGGCAGCGCTCGTGCAGGACGGCGAGGAGCCGCTTGCGGCTGAGCGCGGCGAATCCGTGGCCGCCCGAGGTGTGCCGCTGCCCCCGGTGCACGATGTCGATGTCGTCCCAGCGCACGAACTCCGCCTGGAGCGCGGCGTACACGGCGGGGTCGGCGTGCTCGATGCCGCCGAGCGTCTCGTCCGAGAGGACGACGCCGAAGCCGAAGGTGTCGTCGGGCGCGTTGCGCTCCCACACGGTGATCTCGCGGGTGGGGTCGAGGCGCTTGAGGAGCACCGCCGCGTACAGCCCGCCGGGTCCGCCGCCGACGACGGCGACGCGCCGGGCGGCCGCGGCACCATCGCCTTCCAGGGAGATCGTCAACTCCCTCACCGCCCCCGCCACTTGGGCGAGCGCTTGGCCGTGAACGCGGCGTGGAACTCGGCGTAGTCCTCACCGTTCATCAGCAGCGCCTGAGTCGCCGCGTCCATCTCCACGGCGGCGGCGAGCGGCATGTCGAGCTCGGCGGTGAGCAGCGCCTTGGTCTGGGCGTGGGCGAGGGCGGGCCCGTCGGCGAGCCGCCGCGCCAGGGCCTGCGCGGCCTCGGCGGCACGGCCCTCCTCGGTCAACTCACTGATCAGACCGATCCGTTCGGCCTCCGGTGCGCGCACCGCGTCGCCCAGCATCAGCAGCCGCGTGGCATGGCCGAGGCCGACGACGCGGGGCAGCAGATAGGCGGCGCCCATGTCGCCGCCGGAGAGCCCGACGCGGGTGAAGAGGAACGCGAACCGCGCGCTCGGGTCGGCCACCCGGAAGTCCGCGGCGAGCGCGAGCACGGCGCCCGCCCCCGCGGCCACCCCGTGCACGGCGGCGATCACCGGGAACGGGCACTCGCGGATCGCCCGCACGACCTGCCCCGTCATCCGGTTGAAGTCGAGGAGCTGTGCGGTGTCCATGGCGAGCGTGGCGCCGATGATCTCGTCCACGTCGCCGCCCGAGCAGAAGCCGCGCCCCTCGCCGCCGAGCACGAGGGCGCGCACGGCCCGCTCGCGGGAGAGCTCGGCAAGCAGGTCGCGCAGGTCGGCGTAGGCGCCGAAGGTGAGCGCGTTGAGCTTGTCGGGGCGGGCGAGCGTGACGGTGGCGACGCCGTCCTCGACCTCGTAGCGAAGGTGCTGCCAGTCGGGGGTGCGCGGGGCGGAGCCGGTGAAGGGACTCATGACGTGCGGCCTCCGGGGCGAGGAGGGACGGCGCGGAGCGCCTCAGTCAGGGTGGCTCTTCGAAGTTATCACTCATTTGTGACTGTCGTCAGGAGTACGCGATAGATCTCGCCATCGCCGACGGGGCGACGGGGGGGCCTGCCCTAGGGCCCTACGTCCCGCCCACGCCCGACAGGAGCCCCTGTCGACGGGCCGCTTAAGATTCGTACCGTTGAAAGCAGGACCGCCCGCGCCTGCTCCCCGAACGGACCCGCCTTGCCCGAACCTCCCCGGCCTCTCGCCTCCTGGCGCATCGCTCTGCCGCACACCACGGCCGCGGTGCCCATCGCCCGCGCCCTCGTCCGCACCGCCCTCACCGACCTGGAGTCGGGGGCCGACACGGACACCGCGGAGCTGCTCACGGCCGAGCTGGTGGCGAACGCCGTGGAGCACACGGCGGGCGACGCCCCGATAGAGCTGGTCATCGAGCTGCTGCCGACCGGCTGCCGGGTCGAGGTGCACGACAGCAACCCGCTGCCGCCGGGCGACCTCACCACGGCGGGCTGCGCGGAACCCGACCCCTGGCAGGAGCACGGGCGGGGCCTGCTGCTCATCCGCACCCTGAGCTCGGACTGCGGACACCGGCCGACGGAGTCCGGCAAGGCGGTGTGGTTCAGGATTCCGTGCTGAGCGGGGTTCAGGATTCCGGGCCGAGCGTCGCGACCAGGACCGCCTTGATCGTGTGCAGCCGGTTCTCCGCCTGGTCGAAGACGACGGAGTGCGCCGACTCGAAGACCTCGTCGGTGACCTCGAGCGAGGTCAGGCCGTGCCGCTCGTGGATCTCGCGGCCGACCTTCGTGCCCAGGTCGTGGAAGGCCGGCAGGCAGTGCAGGAACTTCACGTCGGCGTTGCCGCTCGCGCGCAGCACGTCCATCGTGACGGCGTAGGGCTTGAGGGCCGTTATGCGCTCGTCCCACACCTCCTTGGGCTCCCCCATCGAGACCCAGACGTCCGTGGCGATGAAGTCGGCGCCCCGGACGCCCTCCTCGACGGACTCGGTGAGCGTGACGCGCGCGCCGCTCGCCTCGGCCAGCTTCCGCGCCTGCGCCACGACCTCCTCGGCCGGCCAGTAGGCCCGGGGCGCGACGATCCGCACGTCCATGCCGAGCAGGGCGCCGGTGACCAGGTAGGAGTTGCCCATGTTGAAGCGGGCGTCGCCGAGGTAGGCGAAGGCGGTCTCCGTGAGCGGCCCGCCGCCGTGCTCGGCCATCGTGAGCACGTCGGCGAGCATCTGCGTGGGGTGCCAGTCGTCGGTCAGGCCGTTGTAGACGGGCACGCCCGCGTGGGCGGCGAGCTGCTCGACGCCGGGCTGGCTGTCGCCCCGGTACTCGATGGCGTCAAACATCCGGCCGAGAACCCGCGCGGTGTCCTTCACGGACTCCTTGTGCCCGATCTGCGAGCCCGAGGGGTCGAGATACGTGGTCGAGGCGCCCTGGTCCGCGGCCGCGACCTCGAAGGCGCAGCGGGTGCGGGTGGAGGTCTTCTCGAAGATCAGCGCGATGTTCTTGCCGCGCAGGGCCGGCGTCTCGGCCCCCGCCTTCTTGGCGGCCTTGAGCTCGGCGGCGAGATCGACCAGACCGCGGAACTCCTCGGCGGTGAAGTCCACCTCCTTGAGGAAGTGGCGGCCGGTGAGGGCGGGGCGGTCTTTCGCCATGGCGGGCTCCGGGGTGGCGGGATCGAATCAGGGGAACACTGGAAGTCTATACGACGACCCACATTTATATACAGCTCCCCGAGGGGGACCCGTAGGCCCCGGGATCGCGGACGGAGGCTCCCTACGACCCCACCGCGTCCCGCTCCACCGGGCAACTCATGCAGCGCGGCCCGCCCCGCCCCCGGCCCAGCTCGCTGCCCAGGATCTCGATGACCTCGATGCCCTCCCGGCGCAGATGGGTGTTGGTGGTCGAGTTCCGCTCGTACGCGACCACGACGCCCGGCTCCACCGCGAGCACGTTGCAGCCGTCGTCCCACTGCTCCCGCTCCGCCGCGTGCACGTCCTGGGTGGCCGTGAGCACCCGGATCCCGCTCAGCCCGAGCGCGGCGGCGATGGCCCGGTGCATGTGCTCCGGCGGATGGTCGGTGACCTTCAACTCCCGGTCCCCCACGCCCGGTTCGATGGTGTACGAGCGGAGCATGCCGAGCCCCGCGTACTGCGTGAAGGTGTCCCGGTCGACCATCGTCATCACCGTGTCCAGGTGCATGAACGCCCGGCTCTTCGGCATGTCGAGGGCCACGATCGTCTGCGCCGAACCGGCCGCGAACAGCTTGTGCGCGAGCATCTCCACGGCCTGCGGCGTGGTGCGCTCGCTCATCCCGATGAGGACGGCGCCCTGCCCGATCACCAGGACGTCGCCGCCCTCGATGGTGGAGGGGTAGTCCGCCTGGCCCTCGGACCAGACGTTGAAGTGCTCCGCCTTGAAGAGGGGGTGGTGGCGGTAGATCGCCTCGAAGTGCACGGTCTCGCGCTGCCGCGCGGGCCAGCGCATCGCGTTGATCGACACCCCGTCGTAGATCCAGGCGGAGGTGTCGCGGGTGAAGAGGTGGTTGGGCAGCGGGCCGAGCAGGAAGTCGTCCAGGTCCATCACGTGGAAGCGCACCGACGTCGGCTCCGGGTGCCGGGCCAGGAACTCCCGCTTCGTCATGCCGCCGACCAGCGCCTCCACCAGCTCGGCGGAGTCCATCGTCTCGAAGGCCGCGCGCAGATGGTCAGTGGCGAGCGGCCCGTACTCCTTCTCGTCGAAGACCCGGTCCAGGACGAGGAGACGGGCCTCGGGGACGTCCATCGCCTCCGTCAGGAGGTCACCGAAGAGATGGACGTCGACGCCCCGGTCCCGCAGCACGTCCGCGAAGCCGTCGTGCTCCTGGCGCGCCCGGCGCACCCAGAGGACGTCGTCGAAGAGGAGGGCGTCCTTGTTGGTGGGGGTGAGCCGCTTGAGCTCCAGGTCCGGTCGGTGCAGGATGACGCGGCGCAGCCGCCCGGTCTCGGAGTCGACATGGAATCCCATGGGTTCCATCTTTCCCCGGCCGGGCGGCTCTCGCCCGTGCAACTTCGTACGGATCGCCCCGGTGGCTACAGGCGCGGGTCCACCGGCTCCGACTCCAGCGCGAGCACCGCGAACACCGCCTCGTGCACCCGCCACAGCGGCTCGCCCTCCGCGAGCCGGTCGAGCGCCTCCAGGCCGAGCGCGTACTCGCGGATCGCGAGCGAGCGCTTGTGGCCGAGGAAGCGGCCGCGCAGCCGGTCCAGGTTGTCCGGCCGGGTGTACTCGGGACCGTAGATGATCCGCAGGTACTCGCGGCCCCGGCACTTGATGCCCGGCTGCACCAGGCGGCCCTGGCCGTTCCTGACCACCGCCTCGACCGGCTTGACGACCATGCCCTCGCCGCCGCGGCTGGTCATCTCCAGCCACCAGTCGACGCCCGCCTGGACCGACGCCTCGTCGCCGGTGTCGACGAAGAGCCGCCGGGTGGTCTGCAGCAGGCCCGTCGTGTCGTGCTCCACCATGCGGTCGATCAGGGCGAGTTGGGCGTCGTGCGGCATCCCGGCGAGGCTGCGGCCCTGCGCGGCCAGGACCTGGAACGGCGCGAGCCGCACCCCGTCGAGCCCGTCCGTCGTCCAGCAGTAGCGCCGGTACGCGTCCGTGAACCGGGCCGCGTCCACGGCCCGCTCGCGCTGCTTGCCGAGCAGCTCCGCCACGTCGACGCCGCGCGCCGCCGCCGCTTCGAGGGCCGCCACCGCGCCCGGGAACACCGCCGACGAGGCGGCGCCCACGGCCGCGTACTGCGAGCGCAGCAGCCCCGACGCCTTGAGCGACCAGGGCATCAACTCGGCGTCCAGGAGCAGCCAGTCAGTGTCGAGCTCCTTCCACAGGCCCGCTTCGGTGACGGCGGTGCGCAGCCGCGCCAGGATCTCCTCCGTCATGGCCGCGTCCTTGAAGAAGGGGCGCCCGGTACGGGTGTAGAGGGCACCGCTCGGCCCGTCCACACCGAACCGCTCGCGCGCCGCCTCCGCGTCCCGGCACACCAGGGCCACCGCCCGCGAGCCCATGTGCTTCTCCTCGCACACGACCCGCTCGACCCCGTCCGAGGCGTACTGCGCGAAGGCTTCGGCCGGGTGCTCCAGGAAGTGTTCATCAGCGGCTCCGCCGCGGGCCTCGCGCTGCGACGTCGCCGTCGGCGCCATCGTCGGCGGGAGATACGGCAGCAGGCGCGGGTCGACCGCGAAGCGGCTCATGACCTCCAGGGCCGCGGCGGCGTTCTCCTCGCGCACCGAGACGCGGCCCGCGTGCCGGGACTCCACGACGCGGCGGCCGTGCACGTCCGCGAGGTCGAGCGGGCGCCCCTCGTGGCCGCCCGGCGCCTCCGTGGCGAGCGGCTTCACCGGCTCGTACCAGACCTGCTCGGCCGGCACCTCGACGAGCTCGCGCTCCGGCCAGCGCAGCGCGGTCAGCTTGCCGCCGAACACGGCGCCCGTGTCCAGGCAGATGGTGTTGTTCAGCCAGGTCGCGGTGGGCACGGGCGTGTGGCCGTAGACGACCGCGGCCTTGCCCCGGTACTCCTCGGCCCACGGGTAGCGCACCGGGAGGCCGAACTCGTCGGTCTCGCCGGTCGTGTCCCCGTACAGCGCGTGCGAGCGGACCCGGCCCGAGGTGCGGCCGTGGTACTTCTCCGGCAGCCCGGCGTGGCAGACCACGAGCCGGCCCTCGTCCAGGACGTAGTGCGAGACGAGCCCGTCCACGAACTTCCGTACCTGGCCGAGGAATTCCGCGCTCTCCCCGCCCAGCTGCTCGATGGTCTCGGCGAGTCCGTGGGTCGGCTGGACCTTCTTGCCCTTGAGGTGGCGGCCGAGCTTGTTCTCGTGGTTGCCGGGCACGCACAGGGCGGTGCCCGCGTCGACCATGGACATCACGCGGCGCAGCACGCCCGGCGTGTCCGGGCCGCGGTCGACGAGGTCGCCGACGAAGACGGCGGTACGGCCCTCCGGGTGCGCCCCGTCCGCGTAGCCGAGCTTGCCGAGCAGGGTCTCCAGCTCGCTCGCGCAGCCGTGGATGTCGCCGATGATGTCGAAAGGTCCGGTGAGGTGGGAGAGGTCGTTGAAGCGCTTCTCGGTGACGATCTCGGCGCCGTCGATCTCCGCCGCGCCCCGCAGGATGTGCACCTTCCTGAACCCCTCGCGCTCCAAGTGGCGCAGCGAGCGGCGCAGTTCGCTCTGGTGGCGCTGGATGACGCGGCGCGGCATCCCGGCGCGGTCGGCGCGCGCGGCGTTCCGCTCGGCGCAGACCTCCTCGGGCACGTCCAGGACGATGGCGATGGGCAGCACGTCGTACTGGCGGGCGAGCTGGATGAGCTGCTTGCGGCTCTCGGGCTGGACGCTGGTGGCGTCCACGACGGTGCGCCGGCCCGCCGCGAGGCGCTTGCCCGCGATGTAGTGCAGCACGTCGAAGGCGTCGCGGCTCGCGCTCTGGTCGTTCTCGTCGTCCGCGACCAGGCCGCGGCAGAAGTCGCTGGAGATCACCTCGGTGGGCTTGAAGTGCCGCCGCGCGAACGTGGACTTGCCGGAGCCGGTGGCGCCGATCAGGACCACGAGGGAGAGGTCGGTGACGGGGAGGGTGCGTGCGGTACCAGTGGTGCCGGTGGTGTTGGTGTCGTTCGTCATGCGGCCTGCCCCTCCTTCTTGGCGGTCTGGGTGAATACGGCCATCTGCGTGGGCGGGCCCACCTCGGGGTCGTCGTCGCCGACGGGAGTGAACCCGACGTCGTAGCCGTGCCGTTCGGCGACCCGGCGGGCCCAGGCGCGGAACTCCTCGCGGGTCCACTCGAAGCGGTGGTCGCCGTGGCGGACGTGCCCGGCCGGGAGGGTCTCCCAGCGGACGTTGTACTCCACGTTCGGCGTCGTCACGAGGACGGTGCGGGGGCGCGCGGAGCCGAACACCGCGTACTCCAGGGCGGGCAGCCGCTCCTCGTCGAGGTGCTCGATGACCTCGCTGAGCACCGCCGCGTCATACCCCTTGAGCCGCTTGTCCGTGTACGCGAGGGAGCCCTGGAAGAGCTTGACCCGCTCGGCCTGCCGCTCCCCCATCCGGTCCAGGTGCAGCCGCCGCGAGGCGACGGTGAGCGCCCGCATCGACACATCGACACCGACGATCTCCGTGAACCGCACGTCCTTGAGCAGCGCCTGCACCAACTGGCCCTGCCCGCAGCCGAGGTCGAGCACCCGGGCCGAACCCGCCGCCAGCAGCGCATCGGTGATCGCCGCACGCCGCTGCACCGCGAGCGGCACCGGCTTCTCCGAGCCCTCTTCAAAATCACATGCGGCGCTCTCCTCGTCCACGGCGTTGTCGATCTCCTCGACGTCCGTGTCGTCCGAGTCGGCGAGCCGGACCAGCTCAAGACGCTCCATCGCCTCGCGCGTCAGCGACCAGCGCCGCGCCAGATAGCGGCTGGTGATCAGCTTCTGCTCGGGGTGCTCGGCGAGCCACCCCTCACCGGCGCGCAGCAGCTTGTCGACCTCGTCGGCGGAGACCCAGTAGTGCTTGGCGTCGTCGAGCACCGGCAGCAGGACATAGAGGTGACGCAGCGCATCGGACAGCGTGAGGCGCCCGTCCGGCACCTCGAGCACGAGCCGTACGTACCGCGAGTCGCCCCATTCCGGGAATTCCTCGTCCAGCGGCACGGCCTCCGCGCTCACCGTCCATCCCAGCGGCTCGAAGAGCCCCCGCACCAGCTTCGCGCCGCCCCGCGCGGGGAGCGCCGGCACCTCGACGCGCAGCGGCAGGGGCTGCCCGGCGCGCTCGGGCATGGCCCGGCACTGGCCGCGCATGGCGCTGGAGAAGACGCTGCTGAGCGCCACGGCGAGCAGCGAAGAGGCGGCATACGGGCGGTCGTTCACGTACTGCGCGAGCGCCGCGTCCGGGGCGCCGCCCCGCGCCTTGCCGTTCTTGCCCCTGCCGCGCCGTTGCAGCGCCACGGGGTCGACCTCCAGGAGCAGCGCGGCCGTGCACCGCTCCGCGGACGCCTCGGGGTAGAGGACGTGCGCGGTGCCGTAGGAGGTGGAGAACGCCTGCGCGTTGTCGGGGTGCTTGTGCAGCAGGAACCCGAGGTCGGTCGCGGGGCGCTCCGGGCAGCCGGTGGTGCTGATCGTCAGGAACACGCGTCCGAGTATGACCGGGTTCGCCCGCCCCGACCAGGGGTTTTCGTCCTTGACCGGGGCGAGGGGGGACATCGTGCGCAGGAACGTCTACGCCAGCTGCGACTGCACCTGCGAGGAGATCAGCTCCAGGTGGTCCAGGTCCTTCAGGTCGAGGCACTGGAGGTAGATCCGCCGGGAGCCGATCGCCTGGTACCGGCCGATCTTGTCGACGACCTCGGCCGGGGATCCCGCGAGCCCGTTCAGCTTCAGCTCGTCGACGTCGCGGCCGATCACCGCGGCCCGCCGGGCGACCTCCGCGTCGTCCTTGCCGACGCACGCCACCAGCGCGTTCGAGTACACCAGGTCGTCGCCCTTGCGTCCGGTCTCCTCGGCGGCGGCCCGGACCCGGCCGAACTGCCGCTCGCTGTCCTCGATCGAGGCGAACGGGATGTTGAACTCGTCGGCGTACTGCGCGGCGAGCCGCGGGGTCCGCCGCGCGCCGTGACCGCCGATCAGGACCGGCACCTTGGCCTGCGCGGGCTTGGGCAGTGCGGGCGAGTCGGTGAGCTGGTAGTGCGCCCCGTCGTGGCTGAACGTCCTGCCGACCTCCGTGCCCCACAGCCCGGTGACGATCGCCAGCTGCTCCTCGAGCCGCGCGAACTTCTCCTTGGGGAAAGGAATCCCGTACGCCTTGTGCTCCTCCTCGAACCAGCCCGCGCCGAGCCCCAGTTCGACCCGGCCGCCCGACATCTGGTCGACCTGCGCGACCTGGATCGCGAGGACCCCGGGCAGTCGGAACGTGCCCGCCGTCATCAGCGTGCCGAGCCGGATCCGCTTCGTCTCACGGGCCAGGCCCGCCAAGGTGATCCAGGCGTCCGTGGGCCCCGGCAGCCCGTCGGAGGAACCCATCCGCAGATAGTGGTCGGACCGGAAGAAGGCATCGAAGCCGAGGTCCTCGGTGGCCTTGGCGACGGACAACAGCGTCTCGTATGCGGCGCCCTGCTGGGGCTCGGTGAAGATTCGAAGATCCATGGCTCCATCCTGCACGCTCGAACGCCCGTCAACCCCGTCGATCCCGCCGATCCCCCGCCGCCCCGGTCGGGTGAAAATCCGTCAACCCGGCGGGCGCCTGGCGTCCGCCCCAGTGACCCGCTCCCAGGGTGATCGTTGGCTCGGGCGGAGCCGGACCGCCCGGCACCCGCACCGGCGTTCACATGGCCGGAGCGTCGCCCGCACCCGTTGATCCTTTCCCTGTGGTGCTGCATCAACTGCCTTTCCCCCGGGGGAAGGGCGAGGGCCTAGGAGGCCGTCATGTCCCAGGAAGCCGTGCCCGAGCAGGGGGCCGCGCACGACTCGCCGGTGCCGTCCATGGCATCCGCGCCCGAGCAGGAGGGCAGGCCCAAGGGCCTGCTGCAGCAGATGGAGGAGCTGATGGCCGCGCTCAACGCCGACCTGACCCAGCTCGACGCGGACCTCCAGCAGTCCGCCGCCACGCCGTCGTCCACCGCCCTGCCCCAGTCCCCGGACAGCCGCCCGCCCGCCTCCGGCGACGAGCCAGGCCGCTCCTGACGGTCAGGCGGCCCACGGCCAGGACCTGTCCGACGGATCCAGGACCTGCCCGACGGACCAAGCTCTAGGACGACCCCGCCGCCGAGTCGGGCTCGGGCAGCCCCTGTTCACGGGCCTCGAGTCTGCGCATCATCTCCAGGACCCGGTCCCTCGACTCGTCGGCGGCGTCGATCGCCTCCACACACTGCCAGTAGGCCCCCTCCTCGTCCGCGCCCATCGCGACAGCGACCAGCGCGATGCCGACCTCGCCGAGCAGCAGATCGAGTCCGTGCAGGACCGCCGGGACGTCACCCACCTCGGAGAGCCGCGCGGCGCGTATGCCCTCGACGCCGAGCGACGGCGGATCCAGGACCCCGCAGCCCCGGCCGCCGAGCTCGCTGAGCCCGAGGGCCTCGCCTCTCAACTCCGGTGGCCCCGCGACCGCGAGGCGCGCGCCTATCGCCTGGGCGATCGCCTGCGCCTGCCACACCTCCACCACGATGTCCGCCGGCTCCTGGCTCCGCTCCAGGGCGCGCCTGCTCGCCTCGATGAGCCGCATCGCATCCATGTGCAGTCCCCGATCCACTCCGCGCGCACACCGCACGCCCGCCGCACGTCCACCGAACTCGCCTGCTCACTACCCACAGTGAGAGTCCGGGCGCAGAAAAGCCAGGGGAAGCCGGAAATCTGTGGACAATTAATCGACTGTGGATCAGTCGTCCACTCCGGAGAGTGACATTGATCTAGGAGCGGGCAGGACGCCCTGGCATCGGAAAACGCTGCTCGTTCCGGTCGATCTTCGCGTCGAGCGCGGCCAGCGCGTCGATCCCCAACACCTCGCAGAACTGCAGCAGGTAGGCGAGGACGTCGGCGACCTCGTCCGTCACCCGGTGCGCCGACTCGGGGTCCGCCATCACCCGCGCCGACTCGTCGGGGGTCAACCACTGGAAGATCTCGACGAGTTCGGAGGCTTCCACGCTGAGGGCCGCGGCCAGGTTCTTCGGGGTGTGGTAGGGCTGCCAGTTCCGCGCCGCCGCGAACTCGGCCAGCCTGCGCTGCAGCCCCGCTACGTCAAGTTCCGTCACGCTCCAGGTCTACCACCGTGACTCCGTCGAGCCCCACGGCCCCCGCCGCGTCGCCGACCGCGCCCACGAACCGGACGTGCCCGCGCTCGCACATCTCTCCCGCGAGCGCGGTGAGCGCCCGCAGCTGATGGCGGTCGAGTGCGCGGTCGAACCGGTCGCCGAGCACGGTGAACGCCTGGTACGCGGCGGGCACCTCGGCGACGGTGTCGACCTCGAGCACCCCCGGCCCGGTCAGCAGCACCAGGGCGAGCGCGAGGTGCCTCAACTCCCCGTCCCCGAGCCGTCCGACGGGGGTCCTGACCCCGTCCCCCCGGTCGAGGAAGGCGTGCAGCGAGCCGTCGTCGGCCTCCGTCACGAGCACGTCGTCGACCCGCCCCGCGCACCCCTTGCGCACCTCCGCGACCAGCCGTGCGTGCCGGTTCCCGCACTCCTCCCGGGTGCGCCACAGCACCGCCGCGAGGTTCTCGCAGCCCCCGAGGAGCCGCCCGTCCCCCACCCGCCCCGGCGGCAGCGGACGACGCATCAGGCCCGGCTTCGGGTCACAGGCGAAGGCCGACCGCAGCGCGACGACGACCTGTTCCGCCGCCGCCAGCACCAGACGCTGCCCGTCCGTCCGGCCCGCGACGCGCAGCGGGAGCAGCGCGGTGCCGAGCCGGTCGTCGGGCAGCGGACCACGGGTGACCTGGGCGTTGCCCCCGGTGTACCAGGCGGCCTGGACGACGGACCGCGACGGGTCGCGCAGCGCGGTCTCCAGCAGGACGAGCGGCCCCAGCGTCAACCGCTCCCCCACGACGCGGAGTTCGGGCTCGGCCTGCACGGCGAGGTCGAGCCGGACGGCACCGGCGGGCCCGTCGACCGTACAGCCGATGCGGAAGCCGCGCCGCCGCTGACCGTCGGCCCGCGCCCGCTCGGGCACACACGCGACGGGATCGGCGAAGACGTCCGCGAGCTCCTCGCCCGCGCTGAGCCGGCCGAGGGCCGCGTAGGCCCGCAGCGCACTGCTCTTGCCGCTGCCGCTGGGCCCGGCGATCAGGGTCACCGGCCCGAGCGGCAGGACGGCGGACCGATGCCCGGCGAAGGCGGACAGGCGCAGTTCGGCGACCTCGGGCCGGTCAAGGGGAGCCGCAGTCATGTCCCGGACCGTAGGCGGACGCCGAAAGGCGAACCGTTTTGCCCAAGTGACCTTCCTACGAACGGGCGATGGCCACCCAAAAGACGGACACAGTGCGCCCGGGGCGCTACAGCACCACGGCGCTACGAGCCCTGCGCCCCTCGTACGCCTTCCACGCCTCTACGCGTCCACGCGTCCACGTCCTACGGCTGGGCGACGGCCTCCACCAGCCCCTGGACCTCCGTGCCGGGCGGAGTCAGCAGGAACACATTGCGGTCGACCCGGTGCATGCCGCTGCCCCGCCCCAGCACGACGCCGCTGCTGAAGTCCAGGACGCGCTTGGCGGTGTCGCTCTCGGCCCCGGTCAGGTCGAGGAGGACGGGAATCTCCGCCATCAAGGTCTCGGCGACCTCACGGGCGTCCGCGAAGACGTTGACCCGTATCACGACGAACCTGCGCCGCGCCTCGGTCTCCGCCTCGGGCAGCGCCCGGTGACCCGGCCAGGACGGCCATTCGTTGCGGCTGCGCAACGGTACGACCTGGGCGAGCCCTTCCCACTGTTCGTCGGTGACGTCGTGGCTGTTCACCGCAGCCCCCCGCCCTGACTCGCACTCAATTTCTGCACCGGCCCATTCTTACGCCACTCACCCGTTCAGCCCAACACCGACACGGATCGGCCCCGCCGGGGAACGTCACTCGCGGACATCACGACGCGGACATCACGGCGCGGACAACCGATCCAGCGCCGCCTGGCTCTCCCCGTCCGCCGCACGGTAGATCACCAGCCGCTGATCCGGATCCTGGAGCGGCGCCAGCACCTCGTAGTGCACCGCGACCTCACCGACCTCGGGGTGCCGCATCACCTTGTGCCCACGGCCGTTGACCTTGACGTCCCGCTCGGCCCACCAGTGCGCGAACTCCTCGTCGTGAGCGGTGAATTCGGCGATGAGGTCGCTCAGCACCCGGTCCTCCGGATGCGCGGCCCACGCGGCACGCAGATGGGCGACTCCCTCCCGTACGACGCGTTCGCGGTCGGCGTAGAACTCGCGCGTCAGCGGATGCATCAGGCACAGCCACATCACATTGCGCTGCGTCGGCGGCAGGGTGTCGAAATCCAGGAGCAGCCTGGCCATTTCGCGATTCCAGGCCAGGATGTCGTAACGGTGGTTGAAGAGCATGGCCGGCAGCGGTGCCAGGTCGGCGACCAGCCGGGCCAGCGGCGGCGGCGCCGTGGTGGCGGGCTTGTCGGAGCTGCGGGGGCGCTGCCGGGCCAGGTCGAAGAGGTAGGCGCGTTCGTCGGGGGCCAGGCGCAGCGCGCGGGAGAGCGCCTCCACCACGTCCGCCGAGGGCCGCAGCCCGCGGCCCTGTTCGAGGCGCACGACGTAGTCGATGCTCACCCCGGCCAGTTCGGCGACCTCTTCGCGGCGGAGCCCCGGGGTCCGCCGGGACCTCCGACGCGACGGGAGGCCGAACTCGTCCGGGTCCAGGCGTTCGCGCCGGGTCCGCAGGAACGCGGCCAGCTCCTGGGTCGCGTCCACGGTGGAGGTCGTCACGATCGCTCCAACGCCCAGGGTAGGACTGGCATTCCCAGGAAGATCTCTCCCTTACCCCCGCCTCACGACGGTCACAGGCTGGTTCCCGACAACGCATCACCAGTACGGGAGCACACCATGTCATCGTCATCCCTCACCCTCGACACCTACCGGCTGCTCGGCCGCTCCGGGCTGCGCGTCTCACCCCTGGCGCTGGGCGCGGCGACCTTCGGCACCGAATGGGGCTGGGGCGCCGAGCGGGACGAGGCGCGCAAGCTGTTCGACCTCTATGTCGAGCGCGGCGGCAACTTCATCGACACCGCGACCACCTACACCGACGGCAACTCCGAGCGCCTGCTGGGCGAATTCGCCCGCGACCACCGCGAGAGCCTGGTGCTCGCGACGAAGTACTCGACGCTCCGCCGCCCCGGCGACCCGAACTCCGGGGGCAATCACCGCAAGCCCCTGTCCGCATCGGTGGAGACGAGCCTGCGCCGCTTGGACACGGACTACATCGACCTGCTCTACCTGCACGTATGGGACTTCACGACGCCGGTCGAGGAGGTCCTGCGCGGCCTGGACGACCTGGTCCGCCAGGGCAAGGTCCTGTACGTGGCGATCTCCAACGCCCCGGCCTGGCAGGTGTCGCGCATGCAGGCGATCGCCGACCTGCGCGGCTGGTCGCCCCTGGTCGCGCTGCAGATCGAGCACAGCCTGATCCAGCGGACCGGGGAGCGCGACCTGATCCCCATGGCGCGGGAGATGGGCCTCGGGGTGGTCCCGTACTCGCCGATGGGCGGCGGGGTGCTCACGGGCAAGTACAGCCGCGACGACCTGACCGGGGCGGGCGCCGGCTCCGACGAGAGCACCCGCAAGAGCTTCAACCGGGACTTGGGCTGGGTCACCGAACGCGCCCTCGGCATCGCCGATGTCGTGAAGGAGGTCGCCACGGAGCTGGGCCGCACCCCCGCCCAGGTCGCACTGGCCTGGACCCTGCAGAGCCCGGGCGTGACGGCACCGATCATCGGCGCCCGCACCCCCGCGCAACTGGAGGACAACCTGGGCAGCCTGGAGGTCGCCTTCACCCCCGCTCAACTGGCCCGCCTCGACGAGGCGAGCACGATCGAGCTGGGCTATCCGCACGCCTATCTCGCGAGCGACCTCGCCCGCATGCAGACGCAGGGCGACCTGAAGGTCGAACCCCGCCGCTGACACGTACGGCCTCAGGGTCTTGGGGCGGAAGGTGTCCCCGGGGCGGCGTGCAGGCCCCCGTGCAGATGGACCAGGCTGCCGCGCCGGGAGCCGATCCGTACGTGTTCCACGGAGCAGACGATCAACTCGTGGTCGCCCAGCGCGAGTTGCCGGTGCCGCGCGGCGACCAGCCACGCGGCACAGTCGTCGAGCAGCGGCACCCCGTGCGGGCCGGCGTGCCAGCGGGTGGGCGGCGCGAACCGGTCGACGTCCGTGGCCGCGAACCGCTCGGCCACGTCGCGCTGGTCGGCGCCGAGCAGCTGGATCCCGAACCTCTGGCAGTCCTTGATCCTCGCCCGGGTCGAGGACGTCTCGGCGAGCGCGAAGGAGACCAGAGCCGGTTCGGCGCTCACCGAGGTGAACGACGTGATCGTCACCCCGGCGGGACCCGAGGGTGCGGCCGCGGTGAGCACCGCGACCCCGGAGGCGTGCCCGCGCAGTGCGGTGCGCAGTTGGGCCGCGCCGACCGTGGGCGCCGCGGTGGTCACTGCTCCGCCCCGGGGGGCGTGGTGCCGAGCAGCCGTTCGGGCCGGGGGGCCACGGCCGCGATGGAGCGCGCTGTGCCCGACGCGGCCGTGTCGGGCCGGGTCTTGATGCTGATCCGGTCCGCCAGTTCATGGGCCAGGGCGCGCGCCTCGTCGGCCGAGTCGCCGCGGACCATGAGCAGGCCCGACCGGTCGTACGACCAGGCGATGGGGGCCACCGTGTCACCGGGCTCGACGGAGAGCTGCAGGGTCACCACCCGTGGATCGGCGCGCACTTCGTCGGCCCCGGTCACGGACTCGACGACGCCCGGCTCCGCGGTCAGGAAGCGGATGGCGCCGCCGCCGCCGGCCGGGCCCGGCGTGAGGGGCGCGGTGCGGCCCGCGTACCAGAGGAAGCCCAGCGCGTCGATGTCCGTCCCGTACACCTCGGCCGCCAGGTCGGTGATCCGGTCGCCGCCGCGCCGGTTGTGGGACTCCACCAGGCGGGGGCCGTCGGCGGTGACGATGACCTCGGAGTGCGAGGGCCCGTCCGTGACTCCGACCGCGTCCAGCATCCTGGCGACCAGCGACTCGATCCCGGCCGTGGTGTCCGCGTCGAGAGCCGCCGGCTGCACGTGCCCGACCTCGACGAACGAGTCCAGCTTCTCCTTGGCCGTGTACGCGACGACCACGTGCTCGCCCGCGAAACTGAACGCCTCCACGCTGAACTCGGGGCCCCGCAGATACTGCTCCATGATGAATGTGTGCAGCCCGAACTCCGCTGCCCAGGCGGCGACTTCGGGGACCGCTTCGGGGCCGTGCACCAGGCGCACGCCCAGGCTGCCGGAGCCGTACCTGGGCTTGATCACCGCGGGCCCGAACTCGTCGACGAAGGCGCGGATGTCGGCCTCGTCGTGCCCGAGGCGGGCGGCGACCCCCTCGATGCCCCGCTCGGCGAGCAGCGTCCGGAAGGCCAGCTTGTCCTGCAGCAGGCGGACGGTGTCGAGGCCGGTGCCGGGCAGGCCGAGCGCCGTCGTCGCGGCCGCCGCCGACTCCAGGCCGTCCTCGATGATCGAGACGACCCGGGCCAGCGGCCGGTGCCGGTGCACGGCGGTGAGGAGATCGGCGACGGCCTGCGGGTCGCGGTAGTCCGTGAGGTGGGCCTCGGCCACCAACTCGAGGCCCGCCGGGTCGAGTTCGTGCGGGCCGTGCAGCCAGACGATGTCGAATCCGGCCTGCCGCGCCTTCTTCAGAGCGGCGACCTGGCCGCCGATGACCGCGATCCGCGGTGCGTTCCCCTTCACGCCCTCGCCCTCACCCTCGTGCTCGTGCTCGTTCTCGTGCTTGTACGTCATGTGCGCAGCTCCCGTCCCGATGCGTTCTCGAGCCAGCGCACGACCTCGACGTTGTCGGCGCCGGCCGGGAGTTCGTCGTACGCCTTCTCCCACAGCTCCCGGCAGGCGTGTCCGAAGGCGGCGGGGCCGCCCGCGGAGTCGAGCAGCGAGGTGCCGATGCGGATGTCCTTGAGCATCAGGCGCAGCGCGAAGCCCGAGTCGAAGGTGCCGGGCAGCACATGGTCGGGGAGCTTGGTCTGCGAGGCGTGGTTGCGGCCGGTGGAGGCGTTGATCACTTCCAGCATCGCCGCGGGTTCGAGGCCGAACGCCCGCCCGGCGAGCATGACTTCGGCGACCGCGGCGAGATTGACCGCGGAGAGCAGGTTGTTGAGTGCCTTCAGCGCGTGGCCCGCGCCCGCGGGGCCCACCCGGTACACCCGGCCGAGCGCGCCGAGCACCTGCTCCGCCCGCTCCACGTCCCCGGGTTCACCCGCGGCCATCAGCGTCAGCTCGCCCGCGCGCGCGGCGGCCGGGGAGCCGGAGACCGGCGCGTCCACCACGGCCACCTCGTACGCGGCGGCCGCGCGGCCGAGAGCGAGGGTGTCCTCGGGCGCCGAGGAGCCCGTGTCGACGATCAGGGAGCCGGCGGCGAGGTGCGGGAGCAGCTCGTCGGCCACCTGCCGGACGGCCGCTCCGTCGGGCAGCATGGTGACCACCACCGGCGCGGCCAGGTCCGCGGCGGACTCCGCCGCGCGCACGCCCGGGTGCTCAGCGGCCGCCGTGGCGACGCCCGCGTCGGCGTCGTACGCGACGACGTCGAACCCGCGCTCCGCGAGGCGGCGGCACATCCCCCCGCCCATCGACCCCAGTCCCGCTATGCCCACCCGCATGATCCGTTCCTTTCTCCGTATGTGTGCTCAGGTCTCGGTGCTTGTGCCGCGGCCCGCTCAGGGCGCACCGCCGCTCTCATCCCGCGCGGAGGGCGACCAGCCCCCGGACGATCAGGACGAGCGCCGCGGCGACCGCCAGGGCGAGCACCGCGCCGCGCATCCGGCCGCTGTCGTCCACCTGCCGCCGGACCGGCCCCGACAGCGCGAAGCCGGCCACCACGGCGGGCAACAGCAGGGCCCCGAAGGCAAGTTGCTCGCCCGGTAGCCGGCCGACGACGGTGAGGGAGCCGAGCGAGAGCAGCGCCCCCGCCGTGTAGAAGACCCCGAGGGTGCCGCGGACCGTGGGCCCCGGCTCCTGGTGGTAGACGAGCGCGATGAAGGGCCCGCCGATGGACGACGTCGTCCCCGTCAGGCCCGCCACGGCACCGGAGGCGATCAGCGTGCCCCGGTTCCTGGCGAGCCTGGCCGGGTCGAAGGCGAGGAGGGAGACGACGCCCAGAGTGATGCCCGCCGAGAGCAGGTCGAGCGTCGGCCCCGAGACCACGAGGATCACGTACGAGGCCACCGCCGTGCCCGCGATCCGCCCGGCCAGCGCCCAGGAGACGCCGTACCAGTCGGTGTGGGAGAGCTCCCTGACCGCCCCGAGCGCGGCCAGGACGGCGGCGACGAGCAGCAGCGACCCCGGCATGAGGTCCGGCGTGGCGATCTGCACCACCGGCGCCGACACCAGGGCCAGCCCCACTCCCAGACTGCCCTGGACCAGCGCACCGAGGAACACCGCGGCGGACGCACAGGCCAGGACGGGCAGTCCGGGCATACAGGCCAGGACGGGCAGTTCACGCATCGACGGGCACCCCGCCGCGCATCCGTTCCCCGGCCGCGCGGGCGACCCGCTCGGCCGCACCGCCCGCCGCCACGAGCACCGCCGCGGCCACCACCCAGCCGAGCGCCCCGGAGCCGAGCAGCAGTCCGGTGACCATGACGGGGCCGAGGACCCGCTGTCCGGCCACGCTCAGGTTGAAGACGGACAGATAGCGGCCGCGCTGCTCCTCGGGGGCCAGGGCGATGGACAGGTCCCACACCGCGGAGTTGGCGATCACCTCGGCCAGGGACAGCGTCACCACGGCGGCGGCCAGCCACGCCACCGCGGGCCCGCCCCCGGCGGAGCCGGACGCGGCGAAGCACAGGCTGCTCACCGCGAGCACGGCGCCCGTCCACGTCAGCATCCGCGTGGTGCGCCGCTGGCTCGTCGCCAGCTTGCTGACCGGGATCTGCAGCACCACGACGAGCACGGTGTTCAGCGCGAACAGCACGGACACGGTGGCCCGTGGAGCGTCCGTGTGCTCCAGGATCCACACGGGCATCGCGATGAGCAGCATCGTGTCGAAGAAGAACAGCAGGAAGTTGAGACCCGTCAGCGTCAGATAGCGCGCGTCGGGCAACACCCGTTTCCTGACCGGCAGTTGCCCGGTCGCCTCCGTGGGGGCTTCGGCCGTGGGCTCGGCCGGCTCCGGCACCCGCAGCACCAGCACCGCACCGCCCAGGAAGGCGAGCCCGATGGCGAACAGCGTGACCCGGTAGGCGCCCTGGGTGTCGCTGGCGAGCGCGACACCGGCCGCCATCGCGCCGACCCCGAGGCCGCAGTTGCGTACGACGTTGACCACCGCGAGCAGCCTCGTGCGCTCCTGGCGTTCCGGCACGGCCACGGCGACCAGCGCCTGGAGCACCGGGGGCCCCGCCCTGTCGCACGCCACCGCGCACAGCGTCACCACCATGAACTGCCAGAAGTCCGTGACGAAGACGTACGCCGCGCAGCACACCCCCCGCCCCAGGTACACGGCGGCGAGCACCCGCCGCGCCCCGTACCGGTCGGCGAGGACCCCGCCGAGCAGCGAGATCCCCAGCGCCACGACACCGGCGAGGGCGAGCCCGGAGGCCACCTGGTTCGCCGAGAGGTCGACCTGCCGGGTGAAGTAGGCCATGGAGCTCGCCATGAACAGGCCGATGCCGAGCGACTGGACGAGGGCTGCGGCGGCGAGCCTGCGGCCGCCCGCGGTGAGCTTCACGTCACTCGGTCCCGAAGTCGAAGTCGACCTGGTCCTCGAGCTCCATCTCGCGCACGATGCGCCGTACTCCGGAGAAGTCGCGCACCAGCAGGCCGGTGCCGGCCTGGCGGCGGCAGTCCTCGACGATCTCGTCGGCCTTCTCGAAGCCCGCCGCCTTCAGGATGCCGGGCCACACCGCGAAGTCCTGTTCCACGAAGGCGTGCAGCGCCTTGGGCAGTGAGGCGACGAAGGAGCGGCGCTGTTCGGTGTTCATGTGCACGTACAGCGCCTTGGCGACCTCGACCATGACGGAGGAGTGCGCGGACTCGTCGCGGGCGTGCAGCCGGGGCACCAGGGCGTGCAGCGGCTGGACGGTCTTGTCGCGGGAGAGCAGCTCCAGATAGGCGTTGACGCTGATCTCCGAGACCGTCGTCCACACCAGCTTCAGCAGGTCGCGCTCCCAGCGCTCCGACACCTGCGCGTCGGCCTCGAGGAGGCGGCGGTAGGTGACGGTGTGCGGGTAGGCGGGCTCGCCGGTGATCTGCCGGACCTCACGGGTCCGCTGCATCGCGATCATGTGCATGTACGTGTGCCAGACCTCGTCCACGTGCGTCTGCTGGACGGCGCGCTTGAGCTGGACGCTGTCGGCACCGGGGAAGGCGCCGTGCATGATCATGGCGAAGGTCGGGTTGGCGACGTACTCCTCGGCCGCGATGACCCGCTCGTTGTAGACGAGCCAGGCCATGGTGAGGACCCGCTGGCGCTGCTCGGGCGTGGCCGCGAGGTACAGCGGGTGGTCGGCGAACGGCAGCAGGCGCTCCGGGTAGTCCGGCAGCTGCTCGTCGTACTCCTCCGGCTCCGCTATCTGGTCCAGGTCGGTGCGGATCGTGGCGCGCCGGGGCCAGGAGTCGGCGATCCGGCGCAGCACGGTCTCGTCGATGTGGCCGAACCCGTCCTCGACGGTGTGCTCGTGCTCGGTGATGCTCAACTCGACTCCCCTTCGTTTACGGCGTCTTGGGCGGCCGATGCGATGGCTTCGGCCAGCAGGGCGAGGCCGGGTGCCAGCTCCTCGGCGGTCGCCACGATCGGCGGCATGATCTTGAGGACCTGGCCGGTGGCCCCGGACGTCTCCACGAGCAGCCCGCGTGCGAAGGCCGCCCGCGAGACCCGGTCGGCGAGGGACGGGTCGGTGAAGCCGAGCCCGCGGATCAGGCCACGGCCGCGCACCGTGCAGCCCAGCGCGGTGAACTGGGCCGCAAGCTTGGACAGTTGGTCCGCGAAGTCGTCGGCGTTGCGCCGCACCTGGTCGGCGAAGGACGCGTCGGCCCAGCGCTCCAGGCACGCCGTGGCGGTCACGAAGGCGAGGTTGTTGCCGCGGAAGGTGCCGCTGTGCTCGCCGGGGCCCAGCTGGTCGAGCTCGGGGCGGACCAGGACGAGGGCCATGGGCAGGCCGAAGCCGCTGATGGACTTGGACAGGCAGATGAGGTCGGGGACAATGCCCGCCTCTTCGAAGCTGAAGAAGGTGCCGGTGCGCCCGCACCCGGCCTGGATGTCGTCGACGATCAGCAGGATGCCGCGCTCGCGGGCGACGTCGGCGAGCCTGCGCAGCCACGGCGCGCTCGCCGCCGCGAGGCCGCCCTCGCCCTGCACGGTCTCCACCACGAAGGCCGCGGGCAGGTCGACGCCGCTGCCCGGGTCGTCGAGCATCCGGGTCAGGTAGTCGATGGTGTCGACGCCTTCGCCCGCGTAGCCCTCGTAGGGCATGCGCGTGACGTGGCCGAGCGGCACCCCGGCCGCCCCGCGCTTGAACGAGGTGGCGGACGCGGCGAGCGCGCCGAGCGAGAGGCCGTGGAAGCCGCCGGTGAAGGCGATGATGTCGGTGCGTCCGGTGACCCTGCGGGCCGTCTTGAACGCCGCCTCGACGGCGTTGGTGCCGGTCGGCCCGGTGAACTGCACCCGGTGGTCGAGCCCGCGCGGCGCGAGCACCACCTCGCGGAAGCGGTGCAGGAACGCGGCCTTGGCGCCGGTGTGCAGGTCGAGGCCGTGGACCGGTCCTTCGGCCTGGAGGTAGTCGATGAGGGCGGCGCGCACCTCGGCCGGGTTGTGGCCGTAGTTGAGCGCGCCCGCGCCGGAGAGGAAGTCGATGTACTCGCGGCCGTCCGCGTCCCACATCCGGTGGCCCGAGGCCCGCGTGAAGACGGCGGGGAAGCGCCGGCAGTAGGTGCGTACGGCCGATTCGAGCTCGTCGAAGACGGCCGTGTCCGATCCGGGGGTCACGGCATGCGCGGCGACCGGTTCGGCGGTGGTCATGAGGCACTCCAGGGGTCGATGCCGGTGATCTCGGCCGTCTCACGGGGGGTCAGGGCGGTGCGCGGGGAGAGCGGGAACCAGCCCGCGAGGCTGAGCCGCAGCAGCTCGCGCATGCGGTCGGCGATCAGCTCCGGGGTGTAGCGCTCCGCCACCTCGGCCGCGTCGATCACCGGGGTCGGCGGGAAGTAGCGGCCGCCGGGCACGGGGCGCACGACGGCGTCCCACAGGTTGAGGCTCTGGCCGCCCCAGCGGGCCCGGCCGCTGAACACCGAGTACAGCGGCAGCCCTTCGGGGTGCGGGCGGCTGAGCGCCTGGTTCACGGCCTCGCTGACCATCTCGACGATCAGTCCGCAGCCGCCCGCCGACCGGGCCCTGCGGGCCTGCGCGAAGAGCGCGAGCGCGCCGTCCAGGGCGTCGCCGTGCCGGGTCAGGCCGCCGCTCTGCGGGGTGTAGCCGAGGTGGGCCAGGGTGGGCGTGCCGGTCGCGGCGACCGCCTCGATGCAGTCGAACTCGCCCTCGCCCGCCACCTCGATCTTGACCGCGTCCGCACCGGCCGCGACGAAGCGCTCGGCGGCGGCGCGTGCCGTGGCGGGGCTGTGGGTCGCCCCGTCCGGCAGGTCGGCGAGCAGGAACGGCCGCCTGGCCGAAGAGAATTCGGCGTCCATCGCCTTGCGCACCTCGGCCACCAGGCCGGTGAGCGTGGCAAGGCCCCACTCCTGCTCCTCGGCGCCCGTCAGCGTGGTGCCACTGCGTCCGAGGTGGGTCATGAAGTACGAGTCGCCGACCATCACGCACTCGACGGGGGCGCCGAGCAGGTCCGGTGCGCGCAGCGCCTCGGCGAGGCCCTCGACCTCGTAGCCCCGATACGCGTTGATCTTGAGCCCGAGCTGTGCCGGACTGTCGTACCGGTGCAGATACGGAGCCAGCGCGGAAGCCGCTCCGGGCCTGGCCACCATGGTGTCAGCGGTCACGGCCGCCCTCCCAGTAGATCTTGTTGATACGGCCGATGGCGTCCACGACCGCCTCTTCGGGCGCCGCGGTGAAGCAGAGCCGGGCCCACCCGTCGCAGTGGGCGCCGAACACCCGGCCCGGTGCGAGTCCCACCCCGGCCTCGGCGCAGCGCCGCACGAACTCCTCGCCGTCGCCGTACCGGGCAAGGTCGAGGAAGGTGTAGAGCCCGCCCGCGATGCGGGTGTGCGGGATCTCCAGGGCGCCGTCGGCGAGGTGCCAGGCGCGCTCGGCCACCGCGCGGCGCCGCGCGAGCTCGTCGGCGGAGGTGGCGAGCGCCCGGAACGCGGTGTGCTGCGCGGCCGTGGACACCGAATACAGGGTGTGCAGTGACCACTTGGTGAGGACCTCCTCCGCGCCGGGCGGCGAGATCAGATGGCCCACGCGGGCGCCGGGCATCGCGTACGTCTTGCTGCAGCTGTGCACCGAGAAGGTGCGCTCGGCGGCGCCGGGAACGGTCGCCGCGTCGAGGAAGCCGTCGTCGTGGAAGTCGTAGTTCTCGTACGCGTTGTCGGCGATCAGCCACAGGTCGTGGCGTTCGGCGAGGTCGGTGAGCGCGCCCAGGGCTTGCTCGTCCAGGCGGAAGCCGGTCGGGTTGTTGGGGTTGTTGAAGTAGATCGCGCGGGTGCGCGGTCCCACGGCCCGCTCGATCTCGGCGATGAAGTCGAAGCCGGGGTCCTCGCTGAGCTCCAGGAAGACCGGCACCTCGCGCGGGGTGCCGCCGGCCGCCCACACCAGGCCGGTCGCGAACAGCCACTGCGGGGAGAGGATGAGGACCTCGTCGCCCGGGCTCAGGATCGCGTGCAGGGTCACCGCGATGGCGTGGGTGGCGCCGCTCGTGACCAGGACCTGGCCGGGGTCGACGGCGGTGCCCCGGCGCGCGCTCGCCGCCTCGGCGAACGCCGAGCGCAGCGCGGGGACTCCGGCGGGCGGCGCGTGCTCGTGGGCCGCGATCCCGAACTCGGCGCGCTCCCAGGTGCCGGGGCGCGCGCACGGCTCGAAGAGGGTCCTGCCCTGCTGCAGCGGCACCGGTTCGGCGTGCGCGCTCGAGCGCAGCAGCCGGTCGACGGTGACCAGCGGGGAGGGCGGTATCTGATGGAGGGTTCTACCGAACGACGGCATGAGGGGTGCTCACTTCTGTACGGGGAACGGGCCCGGGCCGAGCGGGAGTTGGGCGGCCGCACCCCGGGCGGGCCGGTCGATGCCGAGGTTTCCGCGCAGGGTGGTGCTCTCGTACTCGGTGCGGAACAGGCCGCGGCGCTGCAGCTCGGGCACCACGAGGTCGACGAAGTCGTCCAGGCCCTCGGGGAGCACGGGCGGCATGACGTTGAAGCCATCGGCGCCCTCCCCGGTGAACCACTCCTCCATGAGGTCGGCGACGTCCGTCGGGGTGCCGATGACGATGCGGTGCCCGCGCCCCCCGGTCAGGGACTGGTACAGCTCCCGGACCGTCAGACCCTCGCGGCGCGCCTTGTCGTAGACGAGCTGCTGACGGCTGGTGCTGCCTTCGGTGAGGGGCAGTTCGGGCAGCGGCTCGTCCAGCGGGAAGCCCGAGATGTCGATGTCGCCGAGGAGCTGTGTGAGCAGGCCCAACCCGACGACGGGGTCGACCAGTTCCTGCAGTACGGCGTACTTGTCCTCGGCCTCGGCGCGGGTGCGGCCGACCACGGGGAAGAGGCCGGGCATCACCTTCAGCTGGTCGGCGTCGCGCCCGTAGGCGGCGGCCTGCTGCTTGATGCCGCGGTAGAACTTCTGTGCCTCGTCCAGGTTCTGGGCGGCGGTGAAGATCACCTCGGCCCAGCGGGCGGCGAAGTCCTGCCCGTCCGCGGAGGCGCCCGCCTGGATGAGCACGGGGTAACCCTGGGGCGGGCGGGCCACGTTGAGCGGTCCGCGCACCGAGAAGTGCTCGCCCTTGTGGTCGAGGACGTGCAGCTTGTCGGGGTCGAAGTAGCGCCCGGACTCCTTGTCGTAGCCGAACGCGTCGTCGTCCCAGCTGTCCCAGAGGCCGGTGACGACCTCCATGAACTCCCTGGCCCGGTGGTAGCGCGAACCGTGGTCGGGCTGGGAGTCGCGGTTGAAGTTCTTCGCCTCGGCGTCCGTCACCGAGGTGACGATGTTCCAGGCGGCCCGGCCCGCGCTGAGGTGGTCGATCGAGGCGAACTTCCGCGCGAGGTGGAACGGTTCGTTGTAGGTCGTCGACGCGGTCGCCGCGAGGCCGATGTGCGTGGTGTGCACGGCGAGGGCGGACAGCAGCGTCAGCGGGTCGAACTGGAGGAAGCGGCCCCAGCGGCTCAGCTCGTCCGCGTTGCGGTACGGGGTGCGGATGCCCACCCCGTCGGCGACGAAGAACATGTCGAACTTGCCGCGCTCGGCGGTGTGCAGGAGCTCGCGGTAGTGGGCGAAGTCATGGCCGCCGTCCGCGGGGGCCGTGGGGTGCCGCCACGAGGCCACGTGATAGCCGGGGGAAAGGAGAAAGGCTCCCAGACGGAGCGTACGGCGTGTCACGCCCATGGCAGGTCTCCGGTGTCCTTGCAGGTGAGGGGCTTTGGATCGAGTCGGACACTAGATCAGCTGCGGAGTGCGGACACGGTTCTGCGTGCACTGTGGATTTACTGCGGAAAGCTCCTTCTGCTCCTTTTGCCGACCGCTTCTTTTGCCGACGCGCGGCACCAGCACGAGGGCGCCGGGGACGCCCTCACACTGCGTGCTCAGCCGCGGCGCACGCGGGACGGCCCGTGCGCGGACTCGTAGTGGTGCTCGGGGCGTCCGGCACCCCCGTATTTCAGGGCGAGTTGAACGCTGCCGCGCTCCTGCAAATGCTTGAGATAGCGCTGCGCGGTGGAGCGGCTCACTCCGGTGAGCTCGGCCACCTCCTGCGCCGACAGCGCCTTTCCGGCCCGGAGCAGCACGTCACGGATGCACTCGGTGGTCGCCGCCGAGTACCCCTTGGGCGGCGCTTCCGCCTGGACGGGCGAGTGCAGCGTGCCGAAGATCTCGTCGACCTCTCCCTGGCCCAGGGAGTCGAAGCGCTCGAGGCGGTCCCGCATCTGCGCATACGACGTCAACTTGGCCCGCAGCGCCGCGAAACTGAACGGTTTGACCAGGTACTGCAGGACGCCGTTGCGCAGCGCCGAACTCACGAGCTCCGCCCCGTGGGCCGCCGAGATCATGATGACGTCGGTCTCGTGGCCGAGCCGGCGGAGCCTGCGCACCAGGTGCAGCCCGTCCTCGTCGGGAAGGTAGTGGTCGAGCAGCATCAGATCGACGGTGCCGCGTTCGACGGCCAGCAGCGCCTCGGCGGCCGTGTGCGCCCGGCCCGTGACGCGGAATCCCGGAATGCGGGACACATAACGGGAGTTGACCTCGGCGACATAGAAGTCGTCGTCCACGACCAGTACGTCAATCACGGTGCAGCCCCCTCGGTAAGTGCGGCTCCGAAGGAATCCGTTGGTTCTTCAACTTCCGCTTCCCCTCTTGCACTTGCGCAAGATCAAGATCTTGGTTTCCCCCTCTTCCTACACGGTCAAAATGAGCAGAACAATCTTTCCGAGGTAAAGCCGAGGTATGTACCAGGACGGCTCTGACCTGGGCTCACACCCCTAGCCTTGATGCCGCACGCAGCCGGTGCGTGCTTTTCAGGAGCCCTGGGAGGTGCTGGTGAGATCTGGAGCAGAACGGAGTGTTCTGGCTTTCGTGAACAGCGACTACGCGGACACTCCGTACGACAAGTGGGGCGCCGATACGGGCGTCCGGCCTCAACTCCTGGTCTCCGCGGCCAAATTCCCGCAGTACCGGCACGTTCCAGGCGCCGTCTCCGTCCCCGACTACCTCCAGGGCGGCGACGCGGAACGCACGGCCCTCGACCTGGCCACGCGCATGCCCCCCGACGCGGTGATCGCCCGTATGGAGAGCGACCTGCTGCGCGCCGCCCGGCTGCGGGAGCTTCTCCGCCTGCCCGGCCAGGACTTCGCCAGCACCCTCGCGTTCCGCGACAAGGTCCGCATGAAGACCCTGGTGCGCCGAAGCGGCATCGCGGTACCGGAGTTCGCCCCGATACGCGTGCTCTTCGACCTCCTCGGCTTCGTCCGCGAACACGGCTACCCCGTGGTGGTGAAACCGGCCCTGGGCTCCGGCTCCACCGGCACCCAGGTGCTGCGCGGCCCCGCGGACCTGGCCCGGCTCCTCACCGAGGGCCTGCCCGAACAGGCCCTGGTGGAGCGGTTCGTGGAGGGCCGGATGTACGTGGTGGACGGCCTGGTGTCAGCGGGACGACCGGTGGCCGCGTTCGTCTCCCGCTACCTCAACGACTGCCTGTCCTTCCACGACGGCATCTACCTGGGCTCGGCCCAGCTCACCCGCGACCACCCCCTGACGGACCGCCTCATCACCTATGCGCACAAGGTCCTCGACGCACTCCCCACCCCCGAGTGCACCACCTTCCACCTGGAGGTCTTCCACACCCCGGACGACCGCCTCGTCCTCTGCGAGATCGGCAGCAGAACCGGCGGCGCCCTGACCGCCCCCGCCATCCACGCCGCCACCGGCTACAACCTCGACGAACAGTGGTTCCGCGCCCAAGTAGCCCCGGACTCCCTGACCGACGCCAGGTTCCACGGCGTCGCCCCCGGACGGAGCGCGGGCTGGGTCGTCTTCTACCCGGAACGAGCCACACTCACGGCCCTCCCCCAGAACCCCCCGCCCTTCGTGGCGGAGGAACGCCTGCGGGCCACGCTGGGCGCGACATACCAGGGAGGCGTGAAGTCCGCCCACTACCTGGCGGCCTACGTACTGACCGGCGCCGACGACCAGGAGGTCGAGCGGCACGCGACGGAGCTCGCGCGGTGGTATGCGGCGGGGGTGCGCTGGACCGGCCACGAGAACGAGAACGCCTTCACGACCACCGACACCACCGAGACCACCAACACCAACACCAACTGACAGCACAACAGATCAAGCTCGCCCCGGCGAGTGCGGAGAGCCAGGGAGCGGAACGGAATGCGCTACATCATCATCGGATCCGGAGCGGTCGGCGGTTCGATCGGAGGGCGGCTGCATCAGAGCGGCCTGCCCGTCGTCCTGGTCGCCCGCGGCGCGCACTTCGAGGCGCTCCGCGACAACGGACTGCGGCTCACGGTCCCCACCGGCACGCTCACCCTCGACGTGCCGGTCGTGGTGGGTCCCGAGGATGTCGAACTGCGCGCCGACGACGTCCTCGTCCTGGCCGTCAAGACCCAGGACAGCGTGGCCGCCCTGGACGCATGGGCCACGCGTCCGGTGGCGGGCGGCGGCACCGCGGGCGAACGCCTGCCGCTGGTCTGCGCCCAGAACGGCGTGGAGAACGAGCGCCTGGCGCTGCGCCGCTTCCGCGAGGTGTACGGCGTCTGCGTGATCCTCCCCAGCAGCCACCTGGACCCGGGCGAGGTCGTCGCGCCCTGCGGCCCGTACACCGGCGCCCTGGTCATCGGCCGCTACGGATCCGGCTCCGACACCACCGCCCGCCACATCGCGGACGACCTGGAGAAGGCCGACTTCCTTGCCCCGGTGGCGAAGGACGTGATGCGCTGGAAGTACGGCAAGCTCCTCGGCAACCTCGCCAACGTGGTCGAGGCCGTGTGCGGCTCGGCTTCGGACGCCGCCGCGCAGGACCTGATCGCCCGGGTGAAGGCCGAGGGCACGGCGGTCCTCGACGCCGCGGGCATCGCCTACGCGAGCGGAGCCGAGCTCACCGAGTTGCGCAGCGGCACGGTCGACCCGCAACCGATCCCCGGCGAACGCGCCCACAGCTCGACCTGGCAGAGCCTGGCACGCGGCGCGGGCTCGATCGAGACGGACTACCTCAACGGTGAGATGGTGCTGCTCGGCCGCGAGCACGGCGTCCCCACCCCGGTGAACGCAACCCTGCAGCGCGCCGCCCGGCACAGCACCCGCCTCAACCAAAAGCCGGGCGAAGTGACAGCCGAGGAACTGCTCGAGAGGGTCGCCGGGGACGTCACCGACTGAGGGGCGTGCGGCTCAGCGGCCCTTCTCGGCGGGCTCCAGAATGGCCACGCACTCCACGTGGTGCGTCATCGGAAAGGTGTCGGCCTGAATCGGGCTCGGAAAACCCCAGGTCAGAGGCATTCTTCTGGCCCACCTCCCTTGGCTGAGGCGCCGCGAGCGTCACGGCTACCGAAGGCGACGCCTCGGGCGCACGATGCCGACGTCAGAGCGGGAGATCATCCGGGAGAACCCGGAACGCCTTGTGGCGACCCAGCGGGCGCACCGCGCGGAAGTCTCGGCGGTCGAGAGTGAGCACCGCGTCAGTGTCGTAGTCGGCGGCAAGGGCCACGTTCACGGCATCCGCCAGATCCAGGTCGAGGTCCCGGTAGCGGGCACGCACGGACTGGGCAATCCCCAGGTGATCCTCCGTGATCTCGGGGACGGCGATGCGGCCGCGGCGCATCCAGGTCCGGATGTCATCGACCGCACTGAGTGCGGCTTCACGGCCGAGCTCCCGGGTGGCAACGTGATCGATCTCCGCAAGCAGGAGAGGCGACATCACCAGCAGGCCGGCGGCCATGATCGCTTCATTCGACGCCTGATGCTCGGGGTGGGCGGAGTCGAGCGCCGCGAGGAGTCCGGACGTGTCCGCGATGACGATGATCACGCGGCGGTTCCGGCTTCGGTCTCGCGGCATACGGCGTCGGCGACGGTGTCACGCACTTCGCTCTGTCCAAGGGTCCGACCGGCCCCCTCGAAAGTGCGCGAGAAGAGAGGCTCGTCCCAGACACGGTTGGCCATGGCTGCGAGATGGATGCCCTGCCGGATGATCTCGGCCTCGCTGATGCCGCGGCGCTTCGCCGCCTCCTTGATGATGGCGAGGTCCTCGGGATCAGCGTAGACGTTGGTTCGCTTCATGGACATGTACCAAGACTAGCGTATGTACCAGTCTGATGTATATGAAGCTGCCGCCCCTTCGGCTGGCCGCACCGCGGTCACCCACCCGATGCCCCAGGCCGCGCCGGGCTGATCGACGGCGCAGCACTGCATTCTCTGGGAGCCTGAATGAGCTGATCGCCGACTTCGAGAGTGTCAATGCCCCCGCCCGATCCCCAAGCCGTGGCCACCAAGCGGGCCAGGCTCACTGGCGCTCGCCCTCGCGGACCTAGATCCCCCTCCGTCCTTTCTACGCCGTCCTCCCCATCCGCACCCCATCGAGTGGAGTTGGAGTGGTGAAGTATCAAGAGGGCCTGGCGTGGTAGCGGGCATGTCGCCGTGGTGACCGCGAATGGCCGCTACTACCTGAGGCACGGCAAGCATTCCCGACAAGTCCGGGCAGAGAAGGAACGGTTGGAGGGTGACGCCGCTCGAGCCGCGCTCGCCCTGGCCGACGAGGAGGCCGAGCGGGCAAGAGGCCAGTTGTCGAAGCACTGCGCAACAACGTCTACGAGCGGGGCACCGCCTGGCTATACACCAGCTGGGATCATCCCCTCGAAGTGCCCAACAGCATGGGCACTTGAGATGTGCGCTCTCGTCATCTCGCCGTCCCGACCCGATTCACCACGTTCTGCAGCTTGCCGAACAGTGGGTCCAACGTGACCGCCCCACCCAGAATTCGCCAAGCCGGAACCCGGATGATCCGGTCCACGGGCTCGGACTTCGCTCCCGTACCTCCGGAGGGCAGCCCTATGAGCAAGTCCCCGCGTGCGTGCATCAGCCGCAGATGACGGGCCGGGTCCTGGCCATGCTCGGGCCCGGGATCGATGAGGACCGCCGTGTTCGCCCCGTCCACAGTTAACAGCAGATCTACGGTGTGCCCTCCGACTCCCGCTGTGCGCTCCAGTTCCGTGACGCCACGAAGACCTAGGTACTCCTGGAGCCGGTCCCCGAGTTCTTCACGCGATGCTGACAGCGACCGCGCCCCCAGGACTGAGTCCTGTTTCGTTTCGACCCTCGCTCGCAGAACTGCTGCCCGCTCCGCGAGCAGCGCCGGCAGGCCGGCCTGGCCTTGCCAGAAAGCATGGCTACCCACAGTGATCAGCTGCGACTTGGCTCGGGTGACTGCTACGTTCCACAGGTTGACCTGGCTCGCCACCCAGTGCGTCGTACGGGGCGGGGTGTTGTCGGTGGCCACGGGGCTCAGCACCATCACGTCGCGCTGCCCTCCCTGGAAGGCGTGAACTGTACCGACCCGCACCCGATCGTCATCTGCCCACACTTGTGCCAGCGCTTCCTTCTGAGCGCGGAACGGTGTGACCACCCCGACCGTCGCATCGTCGGGCAGCCGTATCAGCAGCTCGTCCACCGTCTTCCGCACCTGTGCGGCTTCGGCCGCATTACGCCAGGACTGTCCACCGGCACCGCGCGCGGACTCTCCGTGCGATACGTCCACCCACCCCAGCACCGGAGCCGGGTCGATCACCCCCACGGGGTCGACAGCCGAGACCTGGTTCCGGACATCGGTTAGGACCTGCAACTGACCCGCGTAGCAATAGCCGTTGACTACGTCTGCGATGGCCGGATGACAGCGATAGTGCTCGTCGAGCAGCAGCGCTGCTTCACCGTGCTGCGCGGCCGCGTGGTACGCCGCATAGACGTGGTAGGTGAGCCGGTCGTCTTCCAACTGGGCCGCACTCAGCCCCGAACGGAGCCTTGCCTGCCGCTCCTGCTGTGCAGTGATCCCGGGAATGTGCCCCAGTTGCATGGGGTCACCGATGATCAATGCCCGTTTCGCCCGGAACAGCAGAGGTAGCACCGATGGAATCGAGCACTGGCTGGCTTCGTCGATCACGACCAAGTCGAAAAGCTTCGGTGTCAGTTCGAGCTGCCGTATCGAGTGCGTGCTGATGGCCCACCCCTTCAGGTGCGCCATCAGACTGCGCTGGCTCCGCTGGAATCCAGAGCGTTGGCGCAACGCTTGGAGCCGCTGGCCCATCAGCGAACGGCCACGGACCATGGCCTCGGCGGCCAGAGCTCCGGCCAGTTCACCGGCTGCCTCCGCCAGGCCGACGGCACTCTCCAGCCGCGCCTCCTTCAGGCTTTCCTCGTCCCGGCCGAGATGCGCCAGTACGAGCTCTCGGAAGGCCCGTTCCACGGCCACGGCCTCCCCAAGAGCCAGGAGGAGTTCGGGCGAGACGGGCCGCTCCCTCACCCAGAGCGGCCATGCGTTCTGCAGGGTGCCCCCTGCGGATCCGGCGAGGGCAGACAGCGCCCGCCCTCGGCGCCACCTGCCGAAGGAGAACCAGCGGGCGTGAGCTGCCTTCCGGGCCCGCCCCTCCCAACGTGCGAGTACCGCGACCTCGCTGTCGGCCCATGCCCGTTCGAGGAGTTCCACAGGCAGCCCGAGCTCGCCCAAGCGCTGGTCCCGTTCCCGGAGCAGCTCCAGCAGACGCACTTCTTCACCGACAAGGCTCGCGGCCTCCACCCGGTGTGCGGCGGATCGCTTATGCCGGTTGCGCAATTCACCGGCCACCGTCGTCGAACTGCGCCCAGGTGCCTCGATGGGCTGGGCAAGCAGCCGTTCCAGCTTCGCGGCCTCACGTTCCAGCGCCGCAGCGTTCCCCGTCCGCATGAGCAATCCCGGCGAGATCTCATCACACCGCTGGGCCACCACATCCACAGCCTCGTTGTTCGTGGACGCGACGAGCACGGACTCCCCCGCGGCGACCGCTGTGGTGACCACTGCGGTCACGACCTCGCTCTTCCCGGTGCCAGGCGGACCCGTCGCGACGGTGAGCGGGTTCGTCATCGCCGAGGTGATCACCTGCTCCTGGCTCTCATTACAGGGCCCTGTAGCCACGACGACCGGAGCATTGCGGCCGGAGTCGATTGGGGCACCGGCGCCCATCAGGAGCGCGTCCAGCGCGGTACCGGGAATCTGTCCTGTGCGCGTGGACATCTGCAGGAGATTGTCCACGAGGGCTTCCGTAGCGATCCGTTCCACCCCCGAGGGCGCGAGGAGGACCGCAGCGTTGTGGGCACCGGGCCGCAGAGAATCCATCACGGACCGCTCGCTGAGTGCGGCCAGGTCGAGCGGCTCCAGCTCGGGCAGTCCCAACTCCGTCAACAACTCCCGTACGGCTGTGACCATTTGAGCGCCGTTGCCCTCCTGCCAGGCCGGCTGCCATCGGGCAAGGAGCTCGGCGGCATCGTCATCCTCGAGCAGCTCCGTGATGACACCCGTATGCAAGGACGGAACTCCGCTGGAGCGAAGTCGGTCGCGACCGTCCTCATCAGGAGCAAGCTCCATCGGCTGGATCAGCAGCGGCGCTATCCGTACCGCGGCCCGTCGCCGACCGTCCCCACCCCGCTCCGGCAGCGTGATGGCCGGATATCCGTACCAGTACTCCTGCAGGCCCGCTTCATCTGTCTGCGCGCCCCTGCTCTTCGGTCTGGGCAGTTGCGGTGGAGCAGGAAGACCGGACCCAAGGCCGCATTGAACGGTTTCGGCCCCCTGCCCCAGCAAGAAGTACGTGGAGCCGCGGCCACCGTCTCGGTCGGGCTGCATCCCGCTCGCTGCCTGCGCACCCAGGCAGCGAGCGTAATAGCGCAGGAGCCGCTGCCGGTCCACCCCGTCACTGGCATCTTGACCGGCCAACTGTTGTGCCTTGAGCAAGGCGGCAGGCTGGGCAGCTCGAGCGCCTTCACGAGGCGGAGCAGGCAGCTGAACCGAGCGAGCCACAGAGCGCGCGAGCGGAAGGGACCGCGTCGCCCGGAACGTGGACTTGGTCGGCCGCTGCTCCTCCGGCACACCGTTACGAACCATCTGCGAGGTCAGGTACTCGAAGAGGTCGTCCGGGGTGATCCAGCCACTGTCCTTGATCCGGCCGCTGCGCAGTCCTTCCACGATCTCGCCGGTAAAGCGGGAGGTACCGAGAGAGGAACCAGCCGGCGCCATGGCCGATGCAGCTTGGAGCGCGTCGGAGGCGGTGATGAAGTACACACCGGTCGGCTTCAGCAGTGTGCTGGGCGCCTCGCGATTGGTTGCGTCTGCCGCACCTTTGGCCGTCCACCCTTGCACGACTGAGCCACTCGAGCAGCAGTCCAGCAGAACGACCTTCGAGGAGGCCCGGCACGACTGGAGCATCCGCTCCAAGAACTCGGCAGGTACGGCAGTGCCCGGCAGATCGTCCGGGTCGGTGTCCCGTGTGAGGAAGTACAACTGCCCGTCGGCTTCGCAGAATTCTCCATGCCCGCTGAAGTAGAGCAGAGCCGTCTCGCTGGCCTGTCGCGCCTCCAGAAACTCCTCGATGGCATGCAGCATCTCAGCCCGAGTGGGCTCGGGAACCATCTCGCACTCGTTGTACATACCGATCTCAAGGCTTTGAAGCACCGCCTGCATGTAATGCAGGTCCGACCGAACGGGCGGGAGATCGGGGTAACGGTCGCTGTCGTATGTGGATACGCCGATGAGCATGGCGTACCGGTCGTTCTGGCTCACTCCGTTCCCGGTCCGTCCTCGTCGTTGTCGGCCGAGGCGCCATGGAGGAACCGCTCGATCTGCTCCTCGTCAGTACGGGCCTCCTTACCGGTGATGCGGAGCGTCGCCCCGTCCGGTCGGGTGATGACCACCGTCCTCTGCGGTACGCGAGCCAGCCACACCTGGATGCCTGCAACGGCCAGGGAGCCGCCGCTGAATACCAACCCGATCAGGTCCGCGACGGGCCCACCTTTGTCGGTGTCGCGCACCGCCTCCCGGCCGGACACATCGAGGGCCGCCCGCGGATCAGCTTCAGCGAGGGTTGCGAGCAGCTCACGCGCCTCACGCCGGGCGCGCAGCGGATCCTCATCAACAATGGAGACGCGATATCCGGTCTGTCCGGCGTGGCTGGCACTCACTCAATCCCCCTCAGGCCCTGTGCAGTACGCACACAGACCTTCGAAGGTATCGACAGCTGCGAGGACCGACACCGCGCATTTCCAAAACTTGCTGATCAATGGCTCGAAATATGCTCCGCGCTTGAGATCGGCCCTTCCGTTCTTGATGCCGGAACGTCGTCTCCTCACGCGCCGGCAGCGAAGGAAACAGCGAGCGTGACATCGACATCCGCGCGACGTCCGACTCCGCGCAGCCGCCGACCGCACCGCCGTCGCCCACCTCTTCGGAGTCCCCTACCACGAAGAGACCCAGCAACACGCCTCCGGAAACGGGCACTTCAGCGGACTCATCCAGCACAACGACACCGTCTTCTACGGACTCACCCCGCCCCGACCACAAACCCCGACCGCTGGACATCGGCACCGCATTCGTCCAAGACGACGACGGTCCCGCCGAACTCGCCATGTACGTCCGGGCCCTACGCCGTTCCGTCCTCCACACCTCTAACGCGGCACCATCTGCCCCTCGCCCATCCACTGCGACGACCTCATGACCCACCGCTCCAGCCCGCGACGAAGCACGGTGCCAACTAAGGCGCGCTCCCGCGCTGTTCGCCCCCTGTGAGACACCTACCGGATGCTGAAGCACCCTGGCGCCGGCGAAGATGCGTTCCAATACGACACATTGATCAAAGGTTGCAACCCTGATCAGGCCCGCTACGCGTTTCACGTCTTCTACAACGGCTGGCCCGAGGGCACCTTCGAAGACGGAACATACTGGGCCCCGCCAGCTCGGTGGAACGCCTGCCCCGGGCTCAGTTCGTACAAGGACTGCAGGCACGCCGAGCCTCGCCACTACGGCTGCGCCATCATCTCCACTCACGACGTCAAGAGGCTCAGCGACGGTGAAGCCACCGTTCCGGCCGCTGGTAGATACCGCGTTCAGAGGTACCTGTCTGAGGCCGTTCCCTGGTCGTACGCCTTCGGTTTCCCGCCCTGGGACCGCAAGCGGGGAGAGGAACGCTGGCATCCCCGGCTAGATCGTGGGGACTGGGTCGATCGCGTCCACGGCACGCTCGAAGTGCTCGCGCGAAGAGGGGGCGCGCGCGGCGCCAGGGACGCCTCAGGACACCTCGGAGGAGTGCCGATCGATCGAGACCAACGGACCTTCGTACTCCCGCCGTACGTCGAGGCGATGCGTGGGAGCGCCCCAGGGCGCTTTGAGCCGGCGTCTGACGACGAAGTGCCTGCTGCGCCTCAGACGGTGATCGTTGAGCGAAAGCCGAAGCGGGCACGGAAGCGGAAGTAGGGGCCCCGTCCTCCCCGGCGGCCACCTGTGCCCGGATCAACTGCGGCTCAGTCGTCGAGCGGCGGCACCGACAGGAGGCCCAGCCGCCTGGAACGGCCAGCCGAGGCCACATTGGATCAGCGGCACGCCATACCCAAGCTGCAGAGCTCTGGCCCGTGCCGCAGGATGACTGACGATCTATCAGAACGAGCGTCAAATGAGCGTCATTTCAGCCTCAAGACATCGCCCGTAACGCCCCCACCTCGCGCGGCCAAAACCGCAGGTCAGGAGCCCTTCGCGGCCGGCTCCAAAATCGCCACGCACTCCACATGATGCGTCATCGGAAAAAGATCGAACGCCCGCAACGTCCGCACCTTGTACCCACCCTCGGCGAAATATCCCAAGTCCCGCGCCAACGCAGCCGGATCACACGCCACATAAGCGATCCTTCGCGCACCCAGCCCCGACAGATGCCGCACCGTCGCCTTCCCCGCCCCCGCGCGCGGCGGGTCCAGGACGATCAGGTCGACCTCCGTGATCCCGGTGCGCGGCAGGACCGCCTCGACCTTGCCCTGCTCGATGCGGACCCGGTCGAAGGAGGCGAGGTTGTGGCGGGCGTCCTCCACCGCGCGCTTGCCGGACTCGATGCCGAGGACCGCGCCCCTCTCGCCCACGCGGTCGGCGAGGGCGCCCGCGAAGAGGCCGACGCCGCAGTAGAGGTCGAGGGCCGTCTCGCCCTTGCGGGGCGTGAGGCCCTGCATCACCGCGAGCATCAGCGTCTCGGCGGCCTTCGGGTGGACCTGCCAGAAACCGCCGCTGCCGACGCGGTAGGTGCGGCCGTCGGCGCGCTCGCGGACGAAGGGGCGGCCGTGGACGCGGTGGACTCCGCCGTCCTTCTCCCCCACCCTCATCACCGAGACGGGCTTGTCGAGTTCGACGATCGGAAGGCGCGCGCCCGGACGCGGCGTCAGGATCACCTGGCGGTCCTGGGAGCCGCTCGCCGCGATCGCCTCGACCGACTCCATGCCGGTCCAGTCGCGCTCTTCCACACCCAGCTCGGTCACGCCCGGGGCAGCGATCATGCAGTGTTCGACCGGCTCGACCTCGTGCGAGCGGTGGCGGCGCAGGCCCGCCTTGCCGGTCGACGCGTCGACCGCGTACTGCACGCGCGTGCGCCAGGCGGGGACCTCGCCCGCGGGGAGCTTGTCGCCCTCCGCCGGCATGACGGTGCCGTCCCAGCCCGCCTCCTCGGGCGTGAGGCCCGCGAGGCGCTGCAGCTGTTCGGCGATGACCTCGCCCTTCATGCGGCGCTGAGCGCCCGGCTTGGCGTGCTGCCAGTCGCAGCCGCCGCAGCGGCCGGGGCCGGCGTAGGGGCAGGGGGCCTCGACCCGGTCCTTGGACGCGTCGAGCACCGTGACCGCGTCGGCGCGCAGGAAGCGTGCGCCCTCCTCGCCCTCGGTCACCCGGGCCACGACCCGCTCGCCGGGAAGGGTGTGCCGTACGAAGAGGACCTGGCCCTCCGACGTACGGGCGATGCAGTGGCCGCCGTGTGCGACGGGGCCGACCTCGACCTCGTACTCCGCCCCGACCAGCGACTTCTTCTCCTCCGCCGGTGACCCCGCCTGCGACTTCTTCGGTTCTGCCTGCATGGCGGGGTGACTCCACTACGTGAGAGGGGGGCGGTCGGACAACGACCGACCAGTCTACGCGGGCTTGCTCGGCTCCTTCGCCCGCTGCTTCTCCACGGGGCCGCGTCGCACCGAGCCCGGAGCGTTCCACTCCGACCGCTTGCGGGCCCGCTTCTTCGCCGCCTCGGACGACTCCAGCTGGTACGGGACCGAGGTCACCATGACGCCGGGGGTGAAGAGCAGGCGGCCCTTGAGGCGCAGCGCGCTCTGGTTGTGCAGCAGGTGCTCGTACCAGTGGCCGACCACGTACTCCGGGATGATCACGGACACCGCGTCGCGCGGGGACTCCTTCCGGAGCCCCTTCACGTACTCGATGATCGGGCGCGTGATCTCGCGGTACGGCGAGTCGAGGATCTTCAGTGGTACGTCGATGTGCCGCCGGTTCCACTCCTCCTTGAGCGCCTTCGTCTCGGCCGGGTCGACGTTGATGCTGACGGCCTCCAGCGTGTGGGAGCGCATCAGCTTGGCGTAGGCCAGGGCGCGGAGCGTCGGGCGGTGGATCTTGGAGACGAGGACGATGGAGTGGACCCGGGAGGGGCGCACGCTGTCGTCGGAGGGGCCCTCGGGGGCGGCGATCTCCTCGGCCACGCGGTCGTAGTGGCGGCGGATCGCACTCATCGTCGCGTAGAAGATCACCATGCCGAGCAGCGCGACCCAGGCGCCGTGGGTGAACTTCGTGACGAGGACGACGACCAGGACGAGGCCGGTGAAGAAGGCGCCGAACGTGTTGATCGCGCGCGAGCGGATCATGTGGCGGCGCTTGTCGGGGCTCGTCTCGGTGCGCAGGTGCCGGTTCCAGTGCCGGACCATGCCGGTCTGGCTGAGCGTGAACGAGACGAAGACGCCAACGATGTAGAGCTGGATCAGGCGGGTCGAGTCGGCGCCGTAGACGACGACGAGCAGGGCCGCCGCGCCCGCGAGCAGCACGATGCCGTTGGAGAAGGCGAGCCGGTCGCCGCGCGTGTGCAGCTGGCGCGGCAGGTAGCGGTCCTGGGCCAGGATCGAACCGAGCAGCGGGAAGCCGTTGTACGCGGTGTTGGCCGCGAGGAAGAGGACCAGCGCGGTGGCGGCGGCGAGGATGATGAACAGGAAGCTGCCGTTGCCGAAGACGGCCTCGGCGACCTGGGAGATCACCGGGTTCTGCACATAGTCCGAGCCGACCGGCGAGCCGTTGTGGACCAGGTCGTGGGCCGGATTCTCGGCCATGCGGACCTTGGTGACCATGGCGAGCGCGATGATGCCGCAGAACATGGTGACGGCGAGGCCGCCCATGAGCGCGAGGGTCGTCGCGGCGTTCTTCGACTTGGGCTTGCGGAAGGCCGGGACGCCGTTGGAGATCGCCTCGACGCCGGTGAGCGCGGCACAGCCCGAGGAGAAGGCGCGCAGGAGGAGGAAGACGAGGGCGAAGCCCGCGAGGCCCTGGTGCTCCGGCTTGATCTCGTAGTCCGCGGTGGGGGCCTTCATGGTGTCGTCGAGGACGAGGCCGCGGAAGGCACCCCAGGCGATCATGATGAAGACGCCCGCCACGAAGACGTACGTGGGGATGGCGAAGAGCTTCCCCGACTCCTTGACGCCGCGCAGGTTCATCAGCGTCAGGAGCACGATGACGGCGACCGCGCAGAGCACCTTGTGCTCGACCACGAAGGGCACCGCGGAGCCCAGGTTCTCGATGCCCGAGGAGATCGAGACGGCGACGGTGAGGACGTAGTCGACCAGCAGGGCGCTGGCGACGGTGAGTCCGGCCCGGGGACCGAGGTTGGTGGTGGCGACCTCGTAGTCGCCACCACCGCTCGGATACGCGTGCACGTTCTGCCGGTACGACGCGACGACGGTGAACATCAGCACCACGACCGCGACGGCGATCCAGGGGCTGAAGTGGTACGCCGACACGCCCGCGATGGACAGGACGAGGAGGACCTCGCCCGGTGCGTACGCCACGGAGGACAGCGGGTCGGACGCGAACACGGGAAGCGCGATGCGCTTGGGCAGAAGCGTTTCGCCGAGCCGGTCGCTGCGCAGCGCGCGCCCGATGAGGATCCGTTTGGGCACGTCGGTCAGTTTGGACACGCAGAGGATCGTAAGGGGTCCATCAAGATGCCGACCACTCCGCTCCCCCAACTGCTCGATTCAGCGGCGCTCCGGTGCCCCGTATCCGGTCAGCGAGCGCTCCGGCGCACCGGCCGCGGTCGCGTACCTCTTGGTCAGGTGCTCCCCTGCGCGACGCACCGCGCGCGAGGGCCACCAGGTCCGCTCGCCGAGCAGCAGCAGCGCCGCGGGCAGGATCATGACGCGGATCACGAACGCGTCGAGCAGCACGGCCGCAGCGAGCACGAAGCCCATCTGCTTCATCTCCAGGATGTGCAGCATCACGAAGCTCGCGAAGACGGTGACCATGACGAGCGCCGCACTGGTGACGACCTTCGCGGACGAGGCGATCCCGTCCAGGACCGCCTGCCGCGTCGGCACCCCGTTCAGCGCCGCCTCCCGGATCCGGCTGACCACGAAGACCTGGTAGTCCATCGACAGCCCGAAGAGGATCACGAAGAGGAACAGCGGCACCCGCGAGGAGATCCCGCCGAGCGACACGAAGGAGAGCAGCCCCTCGGCCCAGCTCCCCTGGAAGACCAGGGCGAGCAGCCCGAGCGCGGAGGCGGCGGAGAGCAGGTTGAGCACGGCGCCGAGCAGCCCGAGCACGACGGAGCGGAACGTGTAGACCGTCATGACGAAGGTGGTCAGGAGCAGCAGGCCGAGGACGAGCGGCATCTTCTCGTTCTGGTGGGCGACGTAGTCGATGCCGCGCGGGACGTCGCCGGTGACGGCGGTCTCGGCGCCGGCCACCGCGCCGACCGTGACCGGCACATAGTCCTCGCGGATGCGGTCGAGCGACTCGGTGGCCTTCTTCGAGTACGTCACGTGCGGCGCGAACACCTCGAGGGTGGTGACGCGGCGGTCGTCGGACCTGTGGATCCGCGGCTCGCCCGCATGGTGCGCGAAGAGCGGGTCGGCCTGGGTCTTGCGGTCGAGCTCGCGCAGCCGGCCGTCGACCACGGCCGACTTCGAGGCGTCGGCGCGCACCACGATCTGGTGCCGGATGCGCAGGTCGGGGAAGTCGGCGAGGAGCTTGTCGTAGTCCTTCATGGCCGGGATCGACCGCGAGAAGCTGTCCCGGGACGGGTCCTTGAGGTGCAGGTCGAGGGCGGGCAGGGCGAGCCCGACCATGGCGAGGACGGAGACGAGGAGCGTGGCCGCGGGGTGCTTGCGGGCCGGGGCGAGGAGCGCCGTCCACACCTTGCCGTTGCGCATCTCCCCCTTCTTCGCGTACGGCTTCGGGGTCTTGCCCTTGGCGGCGCGGCGGGCCGCCCGGCGCTCCGCGCTCCGTCCGAGCCGGACGAGGAGCGCGGGCAGCACGGTCACGGAGCTGACGACCGCCACGGCCACGACGAGGATGGTGCCGGTGGCGAGCGAGGAGAAGATCACGTCGTCGGCCAGGTAGAGCGTCGCGGTGGACACGGCCACGGCGAGGCCCGACATCACGATGGCCCGGCCCGCCGTCGCGGCGGCGGCCTCCACCAGCGCCTCGGAGCTCAGCCGCCCGCCCGCGCGGGCCCGCTCCTCCCGCTCCCGCTTGAGGTAGAAGAGCGTGTAGTCGACGCCGACGGCCATGCCGATCAGCAGGATCATGCTCATCCCGACGCCGGTGTCCGGCACCAGGTGCGAGGCGACCATCGACAGCCCCATGGCCGCCATGATCGAGGTGATCGCGAGCAGCAGCGGCACGCCCACCATGACCACGGAGCCGAAGACCAGGGCCAGCGTGATCAGCGTGATGGGCAGCGTGATCTTCTCGGAGAACGCGAGGTCGTCGTCGCGCTGGTCCTCGACTCCCTTGCTCACGGAGGCGTTGCCGGACTCCTCGACGACCAGGTCCGGGTGGGCCCGCTGCACCTTCTCGGTCTCCGCGAGCAGCGCGGGGACCTTCTCCCGGTCCTCCTGCTCCTCGCCCTTCAGGGCGACCTGCACGCGCAGGGCCTTGCCGTTCGCGGAGCGGACCGGGGCCTCCACGTCGAGGACCTCGGGCAGCTTCTTCATGCGGGCGGTGACGTCCCGCGCCACCTCCTCGGCCGCCGCGCGGTCCAGCGGGCCGGACTTGGCGCGGATCACCACCTGGTCCGTGGACCTGGTCTGCAGGCCGCCCTCCGTCGCCATGGCCTCGGCGCGCCCCGCCTCGCCGACGCCGAAGTCCGCCGATGTCGCGGCGTTCGTCCCCAGCGCCATCCCGCCCGCCAGGCACAGCACCACGAACACCAGCCACCCGACGATCGCGCGCCCCGGGTGCAGCGCGCTCCACCGCGCCACGCGCACCGTGGCCGATCGCTTCCTCGTCACAGCCATCCCTGCTCTCACAGCCCCACCCTCATCAGTTCCCGCGTTTCATGTGTCAGTTCGGACTTACATGTAAGTGGAGGCTGACAGGTGAAGGTTCGGACCGTCAACCCTGAGATCTTTCGGGGGCGCCCGGGCCGGACATCAGGGCTGACGTGGATTGACAGCGAAACCCGCCATGCGTAAGTCTTGGCTGACAGGTTCCGGAGAAGCGCGAGGGCGAGCGGTGGGCGAGGCCGACAAGGCGGACGAGGCCATGGACAGCACCGAGCTGCTGGCCTTCCTCGCCGCCGTGGGCCATGAGCAGCGCATCCGGATCATCAACGAACTCGCGGACGGCCAGCTCTACGTCAGCGAGCTGGCGCGCCGGCTCGGCGTGTCCCGGCCGCTGCTCTACATGCACCTGGAGCGCCTGGAGAAAGCCGGTCTGGTGACCGGGAACCTGGCGCTCTCCGAGGACGGCAAGGCCCTCAAATACTTCGAACTGGCGCCGTTCGACGTGCAGTTGAACGTGGCTGCGATCACCGCAGCCGTCCGCCAGGATCCAGCGGGCACGCCCGGACAGCACTCAGACAAGGGGACGCCCTGATGGACGACGTGATCATCCCGGTCGCTTTCTTCCTCATACTCGCCGGCGCCGTCGTGGCCGTCGCGTACTTCCAGTCGCTGCGCAATCGCGAGCGCGACCGGCAGTGGGCCGATGCCATGGAGCAGTACCGCGTGGTGGTGGAGCGCGCCCGGACGGAGCAGGAGGCGACCAAGCTCCAGCTCGTGGAGATGAGCCACCAGGTCAAGGCCCTGGAGAAGCTCCTGCTCAGCGTGGACTGAGCGGACCGAGTGACGCGCCGAGCAGCAGGGGGACCGACCCGGCGTCGCCGAGCGGGATCGGCCGCCTCCGGTGCGCAACCGGAGCTGCACGGGGGTGCCGTCGGCGGACCGCGCGTGTGTAGCTTGGGGCTCGGTCTGAGACGCTTTTACCGTTCAGCCTGAGCACAAAGTATTGACACAGCCGGAAGGACGGTCGTGCACATCGTCATCATGGGCTGCGGAAGAGTGGGTTCCGCTCTTGCCCAGACCCTGGAACAACAGGGGCACACGGTCGCCGTGGTCGACCAGGACCCCACCGCCTTCCGCCGCCTGGGCTCCGGCTTCGGCGGACGCCGGGTCACCGGCGTCGGATTCGACCAGGACACGCTGCGCGAGGCCGGCATCGAGGAGGCCGGGGCCTTCGCCGCCGTCTCCAGCGGCGACAACTCCAACATCATCGCCGCCCGCGTGGCCCGCGAGATGTTCGGCATCGAGAATGTCGCGGCGCGCATCTACGACCCCCGCCGCGCCGAGGTCTACCAGCGCCTGGGCATCCCCACGGTCGCCACGGTCCGCTGGACCGCCGACCAGATGCTGCGCCGACTCCTCCCGTCCGGCGCCGAGCCCCTGTGGCGCGACCCCACCGGCGGCGTCCAGCTCGCCGAGGTGCACACCGCGCCGTCCTGGATCGGCCACAAGATCAGCCAGCTGCAGGAGGACACCGGCGTGCGCGTCGCCTTCCTGACCCGGCTCGGCGAGGCGATCCTGCCGACGTCGCAGACGGTGCTGCAGGAGGGCGACCTGGTGCACGTGATGATGCGCACCGACGAGGTCAGCAAGGTCGAAGCGGCGTTCGCCGAGGGCCCCGAGGAAGGCGGTCACTGATGAGGGTCGCCATTGCCGGAGCCGGTGCGGTGGGCCGTTCCATCGCCGGTGAGCTCCTGGAGAACGGGCACGAGATCCTGCTCATCGACAAGGCGCCGACCGCCATCTCGGTCGAGCGCGTCCCGCAGGCCGAGTGGCTGCTCGCCGACGCCTGCGAGATCACGTCGCTGGACGAGGCGGCGCTGCAGCGCTGCAACGTGGTCATCGCGGCCACGGGCGACGACAAGGTCAACCTCGTCGTCTCCCTGCTCGCGAAGACCGAGTACGGGGTCCCGCGGGTCGTCGCCCGCGTCAACAACCCCAAGAACGAATGGCTGTTCAACGAGTCGTGGGGCGTGGACGTCGCCGTCTCCACCCCGCGCCTGATGTCGGCCCTGGTCGAGGAGGCGGTGAGCGTCGGCGACCTGGTGCGCCTGCTCCGCTTCAGCCACGGCGACGCCAACCTCGTCGAGCTCACGCTCCCGCCCGAGTCCGCCCTCGCGGGCACCCAGGTCGGGGACGTCGAGTGGCCCGAGGACACCTCGCTGGTCACCATCATCCGCGGCACCCGCGTCCTCGCCCCCACCCGTGAGGACTCCCTCGAGGCGGGCGACGAGCTCCTGTTCGTGGCCGCACAGGCCCGCGAGGAGCAGCTGGAGGACCTGCTGTCGGTGCGGCGCGAGGCGTAGCCGCATTACGTGAGTGGGGGGGGGCCCGGGGGGGGGGGGGGGGGGGGTTTGTGGGGGGGGGGGGGGGGGGGGGGGGGGGGGGGGGCGCCGCGGGCGCACCCCCGATACCGGACTTCTGTTCGCTGGTGGATCGCCGGACGCTCCGTCCACGCGCTGCTGCTGATGACGCTCGCCGCGCTCGCGGTGTTCTCCGTCCTCATCGGCGTGGTGTGGACGCTGACGGAGAGCTCACCCCGCTCCGTGGAGGAGCGGTTCACCGACGTCGAGGGAGTTCTCGACATCAGCCTGACCGTGCTGCGCGCCGGCGTGGGCACCGACAACCTCGACCCCGAGCCGCACTCCACCACCCACCAGCTCCTCGCCACCCTCGCCTCGGTGACCGGCGCGCTCGCGCCCGCTGTACTCCTCGGCATCGTGGTGATCAAGATGTTCGCCCTGCGGCCCTTCGTGTGGCGGGAGAAGGCGAGCATCTCGCACGCGTGGACCGCCGACTTCCCCGGCTATGCGCGCGAGCACGCCGAGAGCCAGGCCGCGATCATCGCGGTGCGCTTCTACAACCGCTTCGACAACCTCTCCGTCGTGGACCTGCGCGCCCGCGCGCACCTGCGCTACCTGGAGCGCTCGCCGCACGACGGCAGCCTCGTCATCTACAAGAAGTGGCTGAAGGTCCTGGACGAGAAGGGCCAGCCCGCCGACGAGCGGTACTGGCTCGCGGTCGAGCGCGGGGCGCCCTTCACGGTGTGGATACCGGTGGGGGCGCCGGTGCCGGAGCTGCCGTTCACCGAGATCCAGGAGAAGGACCTCAGCCGGTCGTACGGCGTGAAGCTGCTGGTGCGGCTGACGGCGCGGACCGTACGCCTGGGCACCGAGGTCGCCGACGAGCGCTGGTTCGACGTGGACGAGGGCGACTTCGAGCTCGGGCGCTTCGTCCCGCTCCAGCCGGACCTGGAGCGGGACGTGTGGACGTGGGAGGGGTGGGACGGCTTCGACGAGCTGCTGCCGCCGCCTACGGCCCCGGAGGAGGACTGAACCGCCGTACGGCTACGCGTCGCGCTTCTTCAGCAGCGCGTACCCGCCGATCAGCGCCACCACCACCCACGCGACCATGATCGCGAGGCCGCCCCAGGGCCCGTACGGGGTGTCGTCGTCGAACGGCGTCTTGACCTGCATGATCTTGCTGCCGGCCTGGTCGGGCAGGAAGCGGCCGATCTTCTTGGTCGCCGAGACGTTGCCGAGGATGTTGGAGATCAGGAAGAAGAACGGCATCAGGATGCCGAGCGAGAGCATCGGGCTGCGCAGCATCGCCGCGACGCCCATCGAGAACATCGCGATGAGCGTCATGTAGAGCCCGCCGCCGATGACCGCGCGCAGCACGCCCGGGTCGCCGATGTGCGCCCTGTGGGTGCCGAGCACCGACTGGCCCACGAAGAACGCCAGGAAGGCGGTGGCCATGCCGACGACGAGGGCGAGCGCGGTGGCGACGGCGACCTTGCTGAAGAGGAACTTGCCGCGCTGCGGGACGGCCGCGAGCGAGGTGCGGATCATGCCGGTGCTGTACTCGTTCGAGACCACCAGGACACCGAAGACGATCATCGCGAGCTGGCCGAGGCTCATCCCGGCGAAGCTGATGAAGGTCGGGTCGAAGGTGAGCTTGTCCTCCGTGCTGAGCTTGTCGTAGTCGTTCTTGGACAGAATGCTGATCAGCAGCCCGAGGGCGATGGTGACGACCACCGCGAGGCCGAGCGTCCACACCGTCGACGACACCGAGCGGATCTTGGTCCACTCCGACTTCAGAACCCGTGTCGATGACATCGGCTCAGCCCTCCTGCTGCTTCTGCGGTGACTGCTGCGACCACTGACCGCCCCAGCCGCTGGTGTCCGGGGGCTTGGTCTCGGAGTGCGCGTGGTACTCCACGGACTCGGCCGTGAGCTGCATGAACGCCTCCTCCAGGGAGGCTTGTTGCGGGCTCAGCTCATGCAGGACGAGCTGGTGCTGCGCGGCGAGTTCACCGATCTCGTCGGAGGAGCGGCCGTCCACCTCGAGGGTGCCGTTGCCCGCCTCCACGGCGGCGATCCCGGCCTCGTGCAGCACATCGCGCAGCCGCTCCTGCTGGGGGGAGCGCAGCCGTACGTAGCCGCGGGAGTTCTGCTTGATGAAGTCGGCCATCGAGGTGTCCGCGAGGAGGCGGCCCTGCCCGATGACGACCAGGTGGTCGGCGGTCAGCGCCATCTCGCTCATCAGGTGCGAGGAGACGAAGACCGTGCGGCCCTGGGCGGCGAGCCCCTTCATCAGGTTCCGGATCCAGTGGATGCCCTCGGGGTCGAGCCCGTTGACCGGCTCGTCGAACATCAGGATCTCGGGGTCGCCGAGGAGCGCGCCCGCGATGCCGAGCCGCTGGCCCATGCCGAGCGAGAAGCCCTTGGCCTTCTTCTTGGCGACCGCGGTGAGCCCGACCGTGTCGAGGACCTCACGGACGCGGCTCGCGGGGATGCCGTTGGACTGTGCGAGGCACAGCAGGTGGTTGTAGGCGCTGCGGCCGCCGTGCATGGCCTTCGCGTCGAGCAGGGCGCCGATGTACTTCAGCGGGTGCCTGATCTGGTCGTAGGCGCGGCCGTCGATCCGGACGCGGCCCGCCGAGGGCCGGTCGAGGCCGAGCATCATGCGCATGGTCGTGGACTTGCCCGCGCCGTTCGGCCCGAGGAAGCCGGTGACGACACCGGGGTGCACGGTGAAGGTCAGGTTATTGACGGCCACTTTCTCGCCGTACCGCTTGGTCAGCCCCTCGAGCTCGATCATGACCGCAACGCTAAAACGGGACAAAGCCCCCTGCCACTTAGGCGTGGCAGGGGGCTTCGTCGTGCCCCGAAGGGGTGGGGACTAGCGGGTCTGCTGCGCGGGGACCCCGCGAGAGATCGGCTCGTCCTCGGCGGGCGCACCGGCGGCGGCCACGGCCGCACCGGTGAGCGTCGCCAGCATCTCGCGGACGTTGGTCAGCTGGGCGTTGATCGAGTCGCGACGGTTCGTCAGCGCCGCCAGCTCGCGCTCCGATTCGCTGCGGATGCGGTCGGCCTTGGCATTGGCGTCCGCCACGATGTCCTCGGCCTGGCGCTGGGCCGTCTCGACCGTCTGGCGGGCGCGGCGCTCGGCGTCCGTGCGGAGCTTCTCGGCCTCCAGGCGGAGCTGCTCGGCGCGGTGCTCGATCTCCGCGAGCCGCTTCTCGGCCTTGGCCTGACGCGAGGCCAGGTCGCGCTCGGACTGCTCACGGCGCTTGGCGAGGTTCGTCTCGAAGTCCGCGGCCGCCTGGGCGGCCTTGGCGCGGGTCTCCTCGAAGAGGGCGTCCGCCTCCTCGCGCTTGGACTGCGCGTCCTTCTGCGCCTCGGCCCGCAGCGCGTTGGCCTCGCCCTTGGCCTTCTCGACGATCCGGACGCCCTCGTCCTCCGCCTTGGCCTTGCGCTCGGCGGCGAACGACTCGGCGTCGTTGCGCACCTGCTGGGCGGCCGACTCGGCGAGCTCGCGGTGCTGCTCGGCCGCGCGCCGGGCCTCCTCGCGCAGGTCCTTGGCCTCCTCCTCGGCGAGGCGGAGGATCTTCTCGACGCGCGCGCCGAGCCCGGCGTACGACGGCTCGGCGTCGGCGACCTGGGCCTGGGCGTTCTGCGTCTCGAGGTGGAGCTCCTCGATGCGCTTTTCCAGAGCAGTGATACGAGCAAGAGCGCTGTCACGGTCGGAGACGAGCTTGGAGATACGTTCGTCCACCTGAGCGCGGTCGTACCCACGCCGCACAAGCTCGAAGCCGTAGGGGGAAGTGTCGCTCATGGGGTTCCTGTCGAATGAGACCGGTGAGGTGATAGAGGGAATCCTAGGGGTCCAAGCGGCGTGTCATCGAGCAGATGCCCGTTTGATCTGGAGAATGACACCCCTTTTGAGTGGCGTACCGCCGGAGCGCTTGCCAGCAACAGTGCCGAAGGTCCTTGCCAAGCACGGGAGATGCTCTTTGGCTAGCCCTCTGACGGCTTGCCACTCGAACGAGTTGACCCGGCCGCGGCTGTGGCCTTGACGCCACCGTCCTTGCCTGCGCTCGGTGGGGCCTCGAAAGATTCCAACGCTTCCAGCACGTCCTGGACACGGGAAATCTCCGCATTGATGTCCTCGCGGCGTCTGACCAGGACGTCGAGTTCGCGCTTGCCGTCGTCGACCATGCGCTGCGCCTCGGCCTCGGCCGCCGCCTTGATGCCCTCGGCCTCGCGCACCAGCTCGGCCTTCTTCTGCTCGGCCTCCTTGAGGAGCGCCTCGGCCTTCTTGACGGCGGCGATGCGCACCTTGCCCGCCTCTGAACTCGCGTCCGAGACCAGCTCCTTGGCCTTCGCCTCCGCCTCGGCACGCTGCTCCTCGGCGGCCTTCACCAGCGCGTCGCAGCGCTCGCCCGCGGCCTTCATCTGCTCCGCCGACTCGCGCCGGGCCCGCTCGTGCAGCTCCTCGATCTCGGCGGTGAGGCGGTCGCGCTGCTCCTCCGAGCGCTCCCTTATCGCCGTCGCGTCCCGGCGCGCGCCGACCAGCAGCTCGTCCGCGTCCGTACGGGCCCGCTCCACCAGGGAGTTGCCCTCGACGGTCGCCTCCGAGACCAGGCGGTCGGCCTCCGTGCGGGCGGCGCCCACCATCGTGTCGGCCTGCGCCTCCGCGTCGGTCGTCGCCTTCAGCGCCTTCTCCTGCGCGTCAGTTGTGAGCTTCTCGGCCTCGGCGGCCGCCTCCGTGATGAGCTTGTCGACCTGCTCGGCGGCCTCGGAGCGGCGCTTGTTCGCGGCCTGGCGGGCCTCGTCCAGGGTGCGCTCCGCCTCGTCGCGGGCCTCGGACGTGAGGCGCTCGGCCTCCGTCGCCGCGTCCGCCTTGACGCGCTCGGCGTCGCTGCGGATCCGCTCGGCGTGCTGCTGGGCGGAGCCGACGGTCTCGGCGGCCTCGGCGCGCAGCCGCTCCGCGTCGCCCGACGCGTCCGAGATGAGCTTCTCGGCCTTCGCCACCGACTCCGCGCGCACCCGCTCGGCCTCGGCGGTGGTCTCCGCCTGCAGCCGCTCGGCCTCACTGGTGGCCTCGCCGATCAACGTGTCGGCCTGGCTCGCGGCGTCGCTGCGGATGCGGTTGGCGTCCTCGCGGGCCTCGGCGCGGGTACGGGAGGCGTCCTGCTCGGCCGACGCGATGGCGTCCGACGCCTCCGTACGCACCCGCTGGGCGTGCTCCGCGGCGTCCGCGCGCATCCGCTCGGACTCCGCGATCGCCTCCGAAACCGTGCGCTCCGCAAGGGACTTGGCGGCCTCGGCCTCCTCCGCCGCCTCGCCGCGCGTGCGGGTGGCGTCCTGCGAGGCCCGCTCCCGCTCCGCGTACGCGTCGGCGCGGACCCGGTCCGCCTCGTCCTGAGCCTCTTTGCGGGTGCGCTCCGCCGCGTGCTCGGCGGCGCTGCGCAGGCCCGCGATCTCCTCCTGCGCCTGCTCCTGGAGCCCGGCCACGGAATCCCGTACGGACTGGGCCGTCGACTCCGCGTTCGACACCAGCTCCGTGGCCCGCCGGTCGGCCTCCTCGACCAGGCGGACCGCCTCGGCCTGGGCCTCCTCGACGCGGTTGCGCGCCGACGCGAGGAGCTCCTCGCTCTGCTCGCGGGCCCGCTCGCGCTCCTGATCGGCCTCCGCGCGCGCGGAGCTGAGGGTCTCCTCGGCCTCCCGGCGGCGCCGCGCGGCCTCCTCCTGGGCGGCGGAGAGCGCCTCGGCGGCCTCGGTGGACAGGCGCTCGGCGGCGGCGGTGGCCTCGGCGCGGACACGGTCCGCGGACTCCTGGGCCTCCGACTTCAGCCGCTCCGCCTCCGCGGCGGCCTCCGAACGCAGCCGTACGGCGACGGCCTCGCCCTCGGCGCGCGCCTGCGAGGCGTCCGAGGCGGCCTCGGTGCGCAGCCGCTCGGCCTCGGTCTCCGCCTGCGACTGCAGCGTACGGATGCGCTCGGCGGCCTCCGTGCGCAGCCGCTCCGTCTCGTCGGCGGCCTCCTTGCGCAGGCGCTCGGCCTCCGCGCGCGCGTCCGTCAGGGACTGCTCGGCGGTGGCCAGGCGCTCCTCGGCCTCCGTGTGCAGCCGGGTCAGCTCCTCGGCGGCCTCGGCCTGGCGTGCCGCTATGGCCCGCTCGGTCTCCTCGCGCTGCGCCCGCGCGGCCTGTTCGGCCTCGGACTTGGTGGCCTCGGCCTGCTCGGCGGCCTCCTCGCGATGCCGCTCGGCCTCCGCGCGGGTGCGCTCCAGGGTCTCCTCGGCCTGCTTGCGCAGCGTCGTGGCGCGCTCGATGGCCTCGGTGCGGACCCGCTCGCTCTCGGTGGCGGCGGAGGTGCGCAGCTCCTCGGCGTCGGCCTTCGCCTTCGTCAGCAGCTCCTCGGCGGAGCTGGCGCCTTCCTCGATCTTCTGGACGGCCTCGCGCCGGGCCTCGCCGCGGATCCGCTCGCCCTCGGCGACCGCGTCCGCCCGCAGCTGCTCGGCCTCGCCCCGAAGACGGCGGGCCTCCTCCTGCAGCTCGACGGTCTTGGCGCGGTACTCCTTGGTGTCGTCCTTCGCCGCGCCCTTGAGCTCCTCGGCGATGTCGTGCGCCTCGCTGCGCAGCCGGTCCGCCTCGGCCTCGGCCTCCGAGCGCAGCCGCTCGGCCTCCTCGGCGGCGGCCTTCGTGGTCGACTTGGCGTCCTCCGACGCCTTGTTGAGGACCTCCTCCGCGGTGCGCGCGGCCTTGGCGAGCTGGGAGGCGGTCTCCTCGGCCGTGACCGTACGGGCCTTCTCGCCGGCCTCCGCGATCAGCTTCTCGGCCTCGGCCTTGGCGTCCGCCACGGCCTGCTCGGCCTCGGACTTGGTGGCCTCGGCCTCCTTGGTGGCCTCGCTGACCAGCCGCGCCACCTGCTCCTTGGCGGTACGCGTGCGCTGCTCGCCGGCGGCCTCGGCGGACGCCAGCTGCTTGGCCGCCGCCTCCTTGGCCTCGGCGATGACCTTCTCCGCCTCGCTGCGCGCCTCGCGCAGGGCGGTCTCGGCCTCCGCCATGCGCTGCTCGGCGGTGCGGGCCAGCTCGGCGGACTGGCGGCGGGCCTGGTCCGACTCGGTCGCCGTGGAGGAGCGCAGCTGCTCGGCGTGGTCGGTGGCCTCCTGGGCCTGCGTCGACGCCGCGTTCAGGAGGCGCTCGGCGTCGGTGCGGGCGCGGCGCAGGATCGCGTCGGCCTCGGTGCGCGCCGACTCGGCGTCGCTCGCGAGGCGCTGCTGGGCGGTCTCGGTGAGGCGCTCGGCCTCGGCGCGGGCGGCGGCCAGGGCCTGGTCCGCCTCGGTGCGGGACTCGTCGAGCAGGCGGCGGGCCTGCTGCTCGGTGCGGGCGCGGAGCTGCTCGGCCCACGCCACGTTCTCGTTGACGTGCGACTCGACGGTCTGGCGGCGCTCGTTGAGCTCCTGGTCGAGCTGCTGGCGCCGGGAGACGGCCTCGGCGTGCAGCTCCGACTGGAGCCGGGACTGCTGTTCGGCGTGCTCCTGGAGGATGCGCTGCGTCTGGGCGCGGGCGTCGCGCAGCTCGCGCTCGGCGTCGGCGCGCAGCTGGTCGGCCTGGACCTGGGCATTACGGAGCAGCTGCTCGGCCTGGTAGCCGATGTCCGCGCCGTCGTAGGCAGGGCGGGACGCGAGGTTGCGGCGCGCCTCGTGCAGCTTGGCGCGCAACACCTCGACCTGGTAGCCGAGGTCCTCGGCGTGCTGGATGGCCTTCTCGCGCTCGGTCTTCAGCCGGTCCATCTCGGCCTCGAACCGCGAAAGGCTGTCGGTACGGCCTGCCTCAGCCCGCGAGCTCTCCTGGCGTTCGTAGCCCCGCACTGCGCGGTCCCATCCGTCCGGTCGCAAGTCTCTCCAAACGAACCCCGTCCATCCGCCGAACGGGGCCCCCGGGGAATGGTGTCAGATCAACAGCGGAGCAGGGGCCGCACTGCCCCGACGCACGCCCCCCGATACCCGGACCCCGGTTCGCGACCGCCCCACGAGTGGACGGCCGCACCCAACCCTACCGGCCCAAGTATGCGGAGGTCAGTGCTCCGGGGAGTCCTGGGACGCGGAGGTGACCAGTTCCGTGAGGACTCCATGGCAGTCCTTGGGGTGCAGGAACGTGATGCGGGAGCCCATGGAGCCGATCCGCGGCTCTTCGTAGAGGACCCGTACGCCCTTGTCCTTGATGGCGGCGGCGTCCCCGTCCACGTCCGCGGTGCCGAAGGCGATGTGGTGCACGCCCTCGCCGTTCTTGGCCAGCCACTTGCCGACCGCGGAGTCCTCGCGGGTGGGCTCGAGGAGCTGGAGGTAGGAGGCGCCCCCGTCGCTCGTCTCATTGATCTTGAGCATGGCCTCACGCACGCCCTGCTCCTCGTTGACCTCGGAGTGGAACACCGTGAAGCCGTACGTCTTCTCGTAGAACTCGACGGTCTTGTCGAGGTCGAAACAGGCGATCCCGATGTGGTCGATTCGCGTCAGCATGCTTCAAGTGCAGCGCGCCGGAAGGCGATTACGCAACGTGCGCGCGATCACACCGGATGGCCGGTGACGCATGGCTTACCGCTCAGTACATTCAAGTAAACCCTCGTTCACTCTCCTCAGCTTCAACGCTGGAAGGGGCCGTGCCACATGTCTGGAACGACCGGAACCACCTCAGTGATCGTCGCGGGCGCGCGCACGCCCATGGGCCGTCTCCTCGGTTCCCTGAAGTCCTTCTCGGGCGCCGACCTGGGCGGCTTCGCGATCAAGGCCGCCCTCGACCGTGCGGGGATCGGCGGCGACCAGGTGCAGTACGTGATCATGGGGCAGGTGCTGCAGGCCGGGGCGGGGCAGATCCCGGCGCGCCAGGCCGCGGTCAAGGCGGGCATCCCCATGAACGTCCCCGCGCTCACCGTCAACAAGGTCTGCCTCTCCGGCCTCGACGCCATCGCGCTCGCCGACCAGCTGATCCGCGCCGGTGAGTTCGACGTGGTCGTCGCGGGCGGCCAGGAGTCCATGACCAACGCCCCCCACCTGCTCCCCAAGTCCCGTGCGGGCCACAAGTACGGCGCCATCGAGATGCTCGACTCCATGGCGCACGACGGGCTGACCGACTCCTTCGACGGCGTCGCCATGGGCGAGTCGACGGAGAAGCACAACACTCGCCTCGGCCTCGCCCGCCCCGAGCAGGACGAGATCGCCGCGCAGTCGCACCAGCGGGCCGCCAAGGCGCAGAAGGACGGCCTGTTCCGGGCCGAGATCACCCCGGTCGAGATCCCGCAGCGCAAGGGCGAGCCGGTCCTCGTCTCCGAGGACGAGGGCATCCGCGCGGACACGACGGTGGAGTCCCTCGCCAAGCTGCGCCCCGCCTTCGCCAAGGACGGCACGATCACGGCCGGTTCGGCCTCGCAGATCTCCGACGGCGCCGCCGCGGTCGTGGTCATGTCCAAGGCCAAGGCGCAGGAGCTGGGGCTCGACTGGATCGCCGAGATCGGGGCACACGGCAATGTGGCGGGCCCGGACAACTCCCTCCAGTCGCAGCCGTCGAACGCGATCCTGCACGCCCTGAAGAAGGAGGGGCTCGGGGTCGAGAACCTCGATCTGATCGAGATCAACGAGGCTTTCGCCGCGGTCGCGGTGCAGTCAATGAAGGACCTCGGGGTGTCCTCGGAAAAGGTGAACGTCAACGGCGGCGCCATTGCCCTCGGTCACCCGATCGGTATGTCCGGCGCCCGTCTCGTGCTGCACCTCGCCCTTGAGCTGAAGCGGCGCGGCGGCGGTGTGGGTGCGGCCGCGCTGTGCGGTGGCGGCGGGCAGGGCGACGCGCTGATCGTGAAGGTGGCCAAGGGCTGAGCCCCGGCGGGCGGCGTCCGTGACGGCGCCGCCGCCGGTCGCTCTGCCCGCGCTTTCGTACGCCCGCACTTTCGTACGTAGGAACGGAGCTGTGATGCAGGACGTCCCCTCGCTCGTGGCACAGGCCCGGGAGGGCAGGCCGCGGGCCGTGGCCCGGCTGATCTCACTGGTCGAGGGGGCGTCCCCGCAGCTGCGTGAGGTGATGGCGGCGCTCGCCCCGCTCGCCGGGCACGCCTATGTCGTCGGCCTCACGGGGTCGCCCGGCGTCGGCAAGTCCACATCGACGTCGGCCCTGGTCAGCGCGTACCGGCGGGCCGGGAAGCGGGTCGGGGTGCTGGCCGTGGACCCGTCGTCGCCGTTCAGCGGGGGCGCGCTGCTGGGCGACCGGGTGCGGATGTCCGAGCATGCGTCGGATCCGGGCGTCTACATCCGCTCCATGGCCACGCGCGGGCATCTGGGCGGCCTCGCCTGGGCGGCACCGCAGGCGATCCGGGTGCTGGACGCGGCGGGGTGCGACGTGGTGCTGGTGGAGACGGTGGGGGTCGGGCAGTCGGAGGTGGAGATCGCCTCGCAGGCCGATACGAGTGTGGTGTTGCTGGCCCCGGGGATGGGGGACGGCATCCAGGCGGCCAAGGCCGGGATCCTGGAGATCGGCGACGTGTACGTGGTCAACAAGGCGGACCGCGACGGCGCCGACGCGACCGCGCGCGAGCTGAACCACATGCTGGGCCTCGGGGAGTCCCGGTCCGCCGGCGACTGGCGGCCGCCCATCGTGAAGACGGTGGCGGCGCGGGGCGAGGGGACCGACGAGGTCGTCGAGGCGCTGGAGAAGCACCGGGCGTGGATGGAGGAGCGCGGGGTGCTGAACGAGCGGCGGGTGGCTCGGGCGGCGCGGGAGGTGGAGACGATCGCGGTGACCGCGCTGCGGGAGCGGATCGGGGATCTGCGGGGGGACCGGCGGTTGGGCGCCCTGGCGGAGCGGATCGTGGCGGGGGAGCTTGATCCCTATCGGGGCGCGGATGAGTTGGTGGAGGGGGTTACGGGGGGTCGGGGCTGAGGCTCTGCCTCCGGCGGTTCTTTCCCCGGTCCCGCCCCTTCCCGAATCCGCCGATTCCGTCGCCCCCGGGGCACCGATATCGCCTCAAGGGCTCGTGCGAAAAAGCCCGTCGGGGGCGATAG